>NZ_JANSIC010000063.1:9596-12300 GCF_047461955.1 Synechococcus sp. R55.7 | reverse complement strand
GGTCGAGATACCGACTCCTCTGCCAAGTCGTTCTGTGACGCGGGGCAGGAATGCCCAATGGCAAGGTTGGGAGGCCCAAGCTCTATTGGCTAGAGTGAGGGCGGGGGGATGTTACAAGGAAAGCTTCTGGAATAGATGAGCCACCGGCAGGGCAAATCCTGGAATAACCTCTTCACCTTCTAGAAGATCAACCGATTTCAGGAGGCGGTCAGGCTCTTGAGAGCTGCGATACACCAGGACGTAGTGCTCGCTGGGGTGAACCAGCCAAACC
The DNA here is from genome assembly GCF_047461955.1 of Synechococcus sp. R55.7. Taxonomy (NCBI): domain Bacteria; kingdom Bacillati; phylum Cyanobacteriota; class Cyanophyceae; order Synechococcales; family Synechococcaceae; genus Synechococcus; species Synechococcus sp. R55.7. The sequence continues at coordinate 12,029 of NZ_JANSIC010000063.1, read as the reverse complement.
AGGCGGCTGCCATTTTCAAAGTACTCCACCAGCTTGTCATGAATTTCTTCAACCGTATTGCGGGGGGAAAGCACTTCAACAGCCAGATCTGGAGCGCCTTCCAAAAATCCTGTGGGCAGTTCAGCCATGCCCTGCAAGCGTTCTTTAGCAAAAAAAGAGATGTCAGGGGAGCGCCAATTTCCACTCTTCATCTTAAAAGCAGTGCTGGAATCTAAAACGATCCCCAGCTTGTTGGACAAAACGTAGGGGGTCAAAGCTGCCAATAGGAGGCTGCAGACATAACCATGGAGTGCCCCCGCGCTTCCCATATCAATTGGCTTCCCATCAACAATCTCGTAGCGATGTCCCTCCCTGGACAACGCCATGAATTCTTCGGCTGTCCAAGCTCTTTTTCCCTGAGTTGGCACAGCTCCGACGGTCATCTGCAAACTCCTTGCTGCTCCTTCGACACCGCAAGCCAAGCCCGCAGGGATCCCCCAGCGGCTTTTCCTCGAGGGGGGACGCCAAAGGCTAAAATAGCCTAGCTCATCCTACTGTACCGACGGAAAAGGCACCTTGATCGAGCGCTACACTCTGCCCGAAATGGGCCAGATTTGGTCCACTGCCCACAAGCTCCAGACCTGGCTGCAGGTGGAGCTGGCTGTCTGTGAAGCGCAAGCGGAGCTGGGGCGGATCCCGCAAGAAGCCCTGCAGGAGATCAGAGCCAAAGCCACCTTTGACCCGGCGCGGGTTTTGGAAATTGAGGCGGAAGTGAAGCACGATGTTATTGCCTTCTTAACCAACCTCAACGAGCACGTGGGCGAGGCAGGGCGCTACATCCACCTGGGCCTGACCAGCTCGGACGTGTTGGATACCGCTCTGGCCCTGCAGCTTGTGGCCTCGGTGGAGATCTTGCAAGCTCGCCTGGCCGACCTCATCGCTGCTATCCGCGACCAAGCTCGGCAGCACCGCTACACCCTCATGATCGGCCGCACCCACGGTGTTCACGCCGAGCCGATTACCTTTGGCTTTAAGCTGGCAGGGTGGCTGGCCGAGTGCCTGCGCCACCAAGAGCGCCTAGCTCGCCTGCGGGAAGTGGTGGCGGTGGGCAAGATCTCTGGCGCCGTGGGCACCTACGCCAACGTGCCTCCCCAGGTGGAGCAGTTGGCCTGCGCTCGCCTGGGCCTGAAGCCCGATACAGCCTCGACACAGGTAATCTCGCGGGATCGCCACGCTGAATACGTGCAAACCTTGGCTCTGATTGGCTCTTCCCTAGAGCGCTTTGCTACTGAAATCCGCCACCTGCAGCGAACAGAGGTACTGGAGGCTGAGGAGTACTTTGCCCCCGGCCAAAAGGGATCCTCTGCTATGCCCCACAAGCGCAACCCCATCAAGGCGGAACAACTGACGGGGCTGGCCCGTCTCCTGCGCGGGTATGCCGTCTCGGCCCTAGAAAACATTCCCCTTTGGCATGAGCGGGACATCTCCCACAGCTCCGTAGAGCGGGTCATCCTGCCGGATGCCTCCATCCTCTGCCACTATCTGTTGGTCAACATGGCGGAGCTGGTGGGCCAGCTGCAGGTTCACGCTCGCAACATGGAGCGCAACCTCAACCTCTACGGCGGCGTCATCTTCAGCCAGCAGGTGCTGCTGGCTTTGGTGGAGAAGGGCCTTAGCCGCGAGGAAGCCTACCGCCTGGTGCAGGAAAATGCTCACCGCGCCTGGAACCAGCCCGGCGGGGATTTCCGCGCCAATCTGCTGGCGGATCCCCGGGTGATGGCTCACCTCAGCGAGGCGGAACTGCAGGCTTGTTTTGATCCGCGGCGCCACCTAACCCATTTGGACGAGATCTTTGCCCGCCTGGGCATTTGAGGATCCCCTATGGTTTGGCAGCGGCAACATGTCCTGGGCTTGGCGGACTTTACCCCCGAAGAATATCAAATCGTTTTGCAAACCGCTGCCAGTTTCCAGGAGGTGTTGACGCGGCGGTTGCCCAAGGTGCCCACCTTGCAGGGGAAGGTGGTGGTGACGCTGTTCTTCGAGCCTTCCACCCGCACTCGTTCCAGTTTTGAGCTGGCGGCCAAGCGCCTTTCGGCCGATGTGCTTAACTTTTCCCCTGGCACTTCTTCCTTGGGCAAGGGGGAGACGCTTTTGGATACGGCCCGCACCTTTCTGGCCATGGGATCCGATCTCTTGATCGTTCGCCATGCCCAGGCAGGGGTGCCCCAACAATTAGCTGCCGAGATCGACCGCCGTGGATCCCCTGTGGGCGTTCTCAATGCTGGGGATGGCCTGCACGAACATCCCACCCAAGGTTTGCTGGATTTGTTTACCCTCTGCAGCCATCTGGATCCCCGGCGTCCCCGCCTGGAGTTGCTGCAAGGGATCAAAATTGCCATTGTCGGCGATATTCTCCACTCGCGGGTGGCCCGCTCCGATATCTATGCCTTGGTG
>NZ_JANSIC010000063.1:7662-9496 GCF_047461955.1 Synechococcus sp. R55.7 | reverse complement strand
CACCCCGGCCCGGTCAATCGCGGTGTGGAACTCAGCTCCGAGGTGATGGAGGATCCCGGCTTGAACCTGATTGAGCAGCAGGTCACCCACGGCGTGGCGGTGCGCATGGCCCTGCTGTACCTCATGGGGGGCGGGCGGATCCCAGCTTAGAGCCCAGATCTTTCTCTGCTCGGGGAACATGTAGAGCTGCCCCACGTCTAGAAGGTTGGAGTCTATCTTCTAACCAATTCTCTCTGCCAAAAGCCGAAAGAATCTCTGGGCGGGGCTTTTCCCGCCCTGCTGAAATCATGTCCAAGCTTGCCGAGAGGTGAGCAACATCTTTGTCTCAAATTTTACACATCTTGGATCTGGATCGAGTTTTTTTGCAGCCGTCTAAGCTTAGCTCTTATTCAAGTTGTGTCCGTTTGATTGGTTGTCAAATGAGATAGAAGTTCAGCAGTATAAGCCTTTTCGCGGATCCTGGGCTCCAGGATCCTGATTTTGCTGAAATCCAAACTGGCCAAAACCACCAGATGGAAAATCGAGGTTTGGAAACGAGCCAGCACACTCAAAAATATCGATTTTTCTCTTGACTTAACCCAAAGTTAACCTTTAGATATCCCTCCGTTAACTTTGAGGTTATAGGGTTGAAGATGTTGATTTGCCACAGATATTACCTATGCGAACCCTGCTTTCTGCTTTCTCCCTCACCGCTCTAACAGTAGGATTTCTAACAGCGACCTCGGCTCAAGCCCAAACCGTGCAAATCTCCGGGGCGGGCGCGACCTTTGCGGCTCCTTTGCTGCAACGTTGGTTTGACGCCTACAACCGCACCGTAGACCCCGCTGTGCAAGTCAGCTATCAGTCTGTCGGTAGTGGTGCTGGCCTAGAGCAGGTGATCAATGGCACTGTGGACTTCGGCGCTTCCGAGGCGCCTTTCTCCGGTGCTCGCCTGGAAAACTTCCGAGCTAAATACGGCTATGAGCCCCTACAGTTGCCTCTGGCGGGAGGGTCCATCGAGTTTGCCTATAACCTGCCCGGCATTGAAGACGGAGAGCTCATCCTGAAGCGGAAAACCTACTGCGGCATCGTGACCGGCGAGATCACTCGCTGGGACGACATTCGCATCAAGGCCGAGAACCCAGGTATAGCAAACAAGCTGCCACCCCTGGACATCACCTGGGTACACCGCTCTGATGGTTCTGGGACTACCTTTGTGTTCACCAACCACATCAGAACTGTCTGCCCTAATTGGACAGCCGGTGCTGGTACTTCTGTCGAGTGGCCTGTTGGCATTGGAGCCCAAGGGAATGAGGGCGTAGCCGCCACCATCAAGCAGGAGCCAGGGGCAATTGGCTACGTGAACCAGTCCTATGCCAAGCTGGAAAAGATGGCCACTGCTCGCTTGGAAAACAAAGCGGGCAACATTGTTGAGTTCTCGACTGAGGCAGCTACCTCGGCGCTTGATGCTCCCATTCCTGATGACTTTGCGCTGTTGGTGCCCGACCCTGAAGGGCCAAATGACTACCCAATCGTGGGCTTGTTCTGGGTGATGCTGTACCGCGAGTATCCCGATCAGCAGAAGCTGACCAAGCTGGTGGAGGCTCTGAAGTGGACCCAGGGGCCAGAGGGTCAAGCCATCACCAAGGAGCTGGACTACATCCCTATGCCTGAGGCGGCTATCCAGCGGATCTTTGCAGAGCTGGATGCCATCACCGTTAACCCCAATGCGGTGCGATGACTGGGTTGCAGCCTGAACTCCACTAGAGTGGAGCTGGTGGCCGGCTGAGGAGGCAGATGAGGCTTTCTCGGTCGGCTGCTGGGCTTACCTTGCACGGTGGGATTTTTAGGAAAG
>NZ_JANSIC010000063.1:0-7562 GCF_047461955.1 Synechococcus sp. R55.7 | reverse complement strand
TTTTGAACCGAAGATGATCATGGGAGAGAGGCTATGACTTCAGCGGCTACGGGTTATGGTTCACCACCAAACCCGGATATCGATGTTGACATTGAGAAAAAGGCGAGCCTGTCTCGGGCTGTTGATGTGGGCTTTGTCCGCCTGACGCTGGCCTTGGCAGGGTTTGCCGGCATTATCCTCATCTGGGTGATTCTTCAAACCACCGAAGCGGCTCTGCCGGCGATTCAGCAGTTTGGCTTGGGCTTCCTGGTTACTGCCCGCTGGAACCCGGTGGAAAACATCTACGGGGTGCTACCACAGATTTATGGCAGTTTGGTAACCTCTCTGGTGGCTTTGATTTTTGCCATCCCTCTGGGCATTGGCACTGCCATCTTTTTGACGGAAGGTTTTGCCCCCAAGTGGGTAACGGCGCCGATTGGTTTTGCCATTGAGCTGATCGTGGCCATTCCCAGTGTGGTGCTGGGGCTGTGGGGGATCTTTGTTCTGATTCCAGCAGTGCGGCCCATCTTTCGAGCCATTAACCAGACGCTGGGTTGGATCCCTTTCTTGAGTGGCCCGGCTCCGCGGGGGCCCAGCTTGTTGATAGTGGCTATGGTGCTGGGGATCATGATCTCTCCCATCATCATCTCCATTACCCGCAGTACCTTTGAATCTCTACCACGCAGCCTAAAAGAGGGGGCTTTGGCTTTGGGGGCAACCCGCTGGGAGACCATCTTAACGGTGATGATCCCTGCCGGCCTGTCGGGCATTGTCAGCTCGATCATGCTGGCGCTGGGACGGGCCCTGGGAGAGACCATGGTAGCGGCCATGCTTTCCGGCAACGCCAACCGCATCAATATCTCCCTAATGCAGCCGGGATCCACCATTACTGGCTTGATTGCCTCTCAGTTTGGCGAGGCAGGACGCTTGCAGGTTTCGGCTCTCATGTATGCCGGCGTGGTGCTGATGGTGCTGACGTTATTGGTCAACATTGTTGCCGAGATCATCATCCGCAAGTTTCAAAACTTGGAGCAGTAACTTGGGAAGCAGAAAGAAGATAAAGGAGCACTGTTATCATGTCCGACTCAGCACAGCTTGCCCCTGAGAAGGTTGACATCGACATTACTCGTGCCGCCATTGCCCCTGTCCGCAATTACACAGGCATTGTCCTAACCCTGCTGAGTGGCCTCTTTGTGGCGGTGATCATAGCTTCCCTATCTTGGGTGCTGTGGGATGTGGGCAAGGAAGGCATCCAGCGGATAAATTGGGATGTCCTCACCCAGACCCGCTACCCTGCCCCTGGCCTGGCGGAAGGGGGCTTTGGTCACGCAATTGTCGGCAATTTAATGGTGCTGGCTACGGGGGCGGCTTTGAGCTTTCCCTTCGGCATCTTGGCGGCAGTGTACTTGTCTGAATTCGGTCGCGGCACCCGCTTGGCTTATCTGGTTAAGTTTTCCTGCAATGTGCTCACGGGGGTACCGGCCATTCTCTGCGGCCTGTTTGCCTATGCTGTGGTGGTGAGGGGATCCGGCTTTTCGGCTTTCTCGGGAGGGGTGGCTTTTGGCGTGCTGATGCTGCCGATTGTCATCCGCTCCACCGAGGAGGCGTTGCTGCTGGTTTCGCCCGACATGCGCTTGGCTTCCCTTGGCCTGGGCTCAAATCGCTTTCAGACCACAATGCGCGTTGTTTTGCCGGCAGCGGCACCGGCCATCGTAACCGGGCTAATCCTGGCTTTGGCCCGAGCGGCAGGCGAGGCTGCACCTCTGCTCTTTACCGCCTTCAACAACAATTTCTGGTCTACTAATCTCTTTGGCCCGGTGGCTACCTTGCCGGTGATGGTCTACTTTTTCTCCATCATTCCCTACAGGGTGCAGCAGGAGCTGGCTTGGGCGGGCGCTTTGGTTTTGTTAGCCATTGTTTTGGCGGCCAGCTTGACCGCTCGCTTTTTGGTGTACAAGACCAGGAAATAGCCTGAGGATTCTCAACAAAGTCTTGAATCGAACTCTTCGTCGAACTCTAGCTCTTTTTGTGAGTGCTGCCATGCAAACTCAATCTCTTAACCAGACCTCTTACGTTTTCAGGACCGAGAACCTGAATGTCTACTATGGCTCCAATCTGGCGGTAAAAAATGTTACTCTGGACATCCCAGCCCGACAGATTACTGCGTTTATCGGCCCTTCCGGCTGTGGCAAAAGCACGATTCTGCGCTGTTTTAACCGCACCAACGATTTGATCCCCGGTGCTCGTGTAGAGGGCAAGCTCACCTACCACGGCAAGGATCTCTACGCCAAAGAGGTCGATCCGGTGGCGGTGCGGCGGCGTATCGGCATGGTCTTCCAAAAACCCAATCCCTTCCCCAAAAGCATTTACGACAACGTGGCCTACGGCCCGCGGGTGCTGGGGATGAAGGTAGACTTGGACGAGGTGGTGGAAACCTCGCTGAAACGGGCTGCCCTCTGGGATGAAGTCAAAGACAAGTTGAAAGAAAATGGTCAGTCGCTGTCGGGAGGGCAGCAGCAGCGCTTGTGTATTGCCCGGGCTCTGGCGGTACAGCCGGATGTGATTTTGATGGATGAGCCCTGTTCGGCACTGGATCCCATTTCCACCCGCCGTATCGAAGAGCTGATGAAGGAGCTGGAGGAGGAATATACCATCATCATCGTCACCCACAACATGCAGCAGGCCAGCCGCGTCTCGGATATGACGGCTTTCTTCAGCGTGGAGCTGGTGGGATCCAACCGTGTGGGCGAGCTGATTGAATTTGACAGAACTGAAGTCATCTTCAACAGCCCCACCAAGCAAGCCACAAGAGATTATGTGGAGGGCCGCTTCGGCTAATCGACCTGGCCGGACAGGGATCCTTCCCATACTGTTCTCGGCAAACCCTTTTGCAGGCAATTTCTGCCGATGATGGAGTCTGAAGAACCGTTGCACCCAAATACGGATACCTATGATCGTTGCCGCTCCTGACAAGCTGCAGGCTTTGCGTTCTGACTTAGAGGGTATTGAGATCATCACTGATCCGGCTCAGGTGGCCAAGTTGTCGTTGGATTTTTACCACTACAGCCCCGTGCTGAGCCGACAACTGAGCGACAAGCGGGGAGATTTGGTGGTGCGCCCCGCCGATGAGGCCGAGGTGATGCGGGTGGCAGCGGCCTGTGCCAGGCTGCGGATCCCGGTTACGGTGCGCGGTGCCGGTACCGGTAATTACGGCCAATGTATCCCGCTGGCCGGGGGTGTGATCCTGGACATGGGCAAGCTCAACCAGGTGCTTTGGGCAAAGCCGGGCTTGGCGCGGGTGCAGGCGGGAGCCAAGTTGATGGCCATCGACAAACACACCCGGGAGATGGGCTGGGAGATCCGCATGGCTCCTTCCACCTATCGCACGGCCACCATCGGGGGGTTCATTGCCGGCGGCAGCGGCGGCATTGGCTCTGTGACCTACGGCCAACTGCGGGATCGCGGCAACATCTTGGGTTTGCGGGTGGTCACCCTGGAGGAAGAGCCCCGGGTGCTGGAGCTGCGGGGAGACGAGGTGTTCCAAGTGAGCCATGCCTGGGGCCTGAATGGGATCATCACCGAGGTGGAGATTCCGCTGGCGCCTGCTTACCCTTGGGCAGAGCTGGTGGTGGCTTTTCCCCCCGCAGGAGGGTTTATGCCCTGTGCCCATTTTGGCCAGGCCCTGGGCGATGCGGATGGGATCATCAAGAAGATGATCAGCCTGCACGCTTGGCCGATCCCCAGCTACTTTGCGCCGCTGCGGGGCTATCTGCCAGAGGGATCCGCTGTGGCCCTGTTGATGGTGGCCGAATGCAGCCTGGAGCCGCTGTTGGAGCTGATCCGGGAACATGGGGGCCAAGTGGTTTACAACAAAACTGCCCAAGAGGCCGCCAAAGGGATCTCGCTGGGGGAATTTTCTTGGAATCACACCACCTTGCACTGCCGCAGCGTGGATCCCAGCCTGACTTATTTACAATCGGCTTTTCCCGCCGATCGGGAGCTGAAGCTGGTGCAGCACATGTACGAGTATTTTGGCGACGAAGTGCTGATGCACCTGGAGTGGATTCGCATCAACGGGCAAGCTACCCCTGTCGGCCTGCAAATTGTCCGCTTTACCACCGAAGAGCGTCTAAACGAGATCATGCGCTACCACGAAGAGCAGGGAGTATTTATTGCCAACCCCCACACTTTCATCATCGAAGACGGCGGGCGCAAAGTGATGGATCCGCGCCAGATTCGTTTCAAAGAAGAAGTGGATCCCTATGGGTTGCTTAATCCGGGCAAGATGCGCACCTGGCAGGAGCGCGCCTCTGCTTGAGGAATAGCAACAGTAGCACAGCAATTGGCCTTGGTCTATCTGTATTGCCCATGTTTAATCCCTGATGGATTGTCTGGGCAGGACAACACCAGTCCAAAGCTCTACAGTCAGTACTGTGGGAATGCTGTCCACCGTTAAATGCTTTGTGGTGTGGACTGTCAAACTTCCGGCAGCCAGTCCTCTGCAAGCACCAACTCTGGAGAGTAGGGACAGACATCTGGAAATGTCGAGATTTCTATCCCCGTTTGCCTGGCTGCTTGGCGGCGCGCCCGTTGATAACTCTCTTCAAGTTGCTCTACCAGATAACCTTTTAGGCTAGGGCTATCTTCTATGGCCAATCCGATTTGGGTTCGCGCATCTGTAATGGAATCTAGCCAGCTATCTGAACGGCGCTGAGGTTGATACTGCCACTTGAGCAGATGCAGCAGAAGGCGAGTTAATTGACTGGCAATCCCTCGTCGTTCGCTCTTACCCAAATTCTCAACCTCTTCAATTAAGTGTGTTAGGTCAATTTCATGCCAGCGCCTTTCCCGCAATAGCCGGGTTGTTCGGTCAATCCACAAGTTAAAGTCTGTCGAGTATAGATTGCTCATAGCTTTGTCCTGCTGAAAAATAGGGTCGCGATAATTATGAAATCCAGACTACGTCCTTCTTGAGTTTACTACAATAAAACCTGTAACACCTGAGTTCTCAACCGTCTGGGAGCAGAGTCCTCTGGTGACAAACCTTATCCAGGCAACTCTTTCTATAGTCATTTCGATTTAAAGCAGGACACTGCACCCACACTTAAAGTGCACCGAGCCGGAAGGCTTTTCAAGGACTCCGTCCCGCTGGCGCGATCAGGAGCCCAGGCGTCTTACCCTAAACTGAAGCAACTATATTTGACGAATATTTGACGGAGAGTGGATGGAGAGGGTGTCCCTGTGGAGAAAGGTTCAAACAAACGCTTTAACTGCCATAGTAGTTGATGGCTAAAGCTCCCACCAGAGTAAGCTGAAAGACCAAGATCACGAAGTAGAAAATGGCGCGGGGCTTGAACAGAGTGAGCATCAAGCCTATGGCTTTCAAGTCTACTATCGGCCCAAACACCATAAAAGCCAACAGGGATCCCGGCGTGAAGGTGGCGGCAAAGGAGAGGGCGAAAAAGGCATCCACCGTCGAGCAGATGGAGATGATCCCGGCCAGGGCCATCATGATCAGGATTGAGAGCAATGCATCTTGGCCATAATCCAGCACAAACGAACGCGGGATCACCGTTTGAATCAGGGCCGCCATCGCCGAGCCCAAGATGAGCACGGATCCCAATTCGCGGATCTCCCTGGCCCAGGTCTGCAGCAGGAGAACTCCTTTTTGTCCCCTGGAGGGAGAAGGCGCAGCGGCCAGAGCAGAGCGATACACATCTTCAGCCGTTTGTAAAGTGGCCAGGGATCCGCCAGAGGCCCCTTGAGCAGGGCTCTGGGATCCAATCCAGAAGGTGCCCCCCTGCAACAACGGCGAGCGGGAGATGTTCTTCGGATCAGCTTCTTGGGAGCAATTGCGCTGCAGCTCCCGCCAGACTGACGGCTGCAACAGAGGCTGGAAATCCTTTTGCAGGCTGAAGATCAAGCCGACGACAACCGCAATGCCGAAGGAAAAGAGAACTCGGTAGATCACCAGCTCCGGCATGGAGCGAAAGGCAATCCAAGTGGAAAAGATCACCACCGGGTTAAACACCGGCGCCGCCAACAGAAAGGCCACCGCCACGTGGGGTGGGATCCCTTTGATCACCAGTTGACGGGCCACCGGCAGGTTGCCGCACTCGCACACCGGGAAAAAGAATCCTAAAGCGCCACCGGCCACCGCGCTGCCGATTTTGCCTTTGGGCAGGAAACGGGCCAACTGGGATCCCTCGACAAACACCGCCAGCAGCCCCGATAGAAACACCCCCAGCAGCAGAAATGGCATGGCCTGCACCACAAGGCTCAGAAACAGGGTGAACCCGTCTCGCCAAAGGGGAGAGTCTAAAAGGCTCAACACACCGCCTCACGCACAATTTGGGCCTTACTGAGTTTGGATCTCGGCCCAGCGCCCTGTCAAACGGCTCTCAACCTCGCTCTTCTATGGGGATATAGCGTTGCTGGCGTTCGCCTGTGTACACCTGGGTGGGTCGGAAAAGCCGATTATCGGACAACTGCTCCCGCCAATGGGCCAGCCAACCCGCCGCTCGGGCAATGGCAAACACCGGTGTAAACAAATCTTCTGGGATCCCCAGCTTGGCGTAGACCAACCCTGAGTAGAAGTCCACATTCGGGTAGATCCCCTTCGGCCCTAGCAACTCCTCGCACACCCGCTCCACCTCCAGGGCAATGTCGTAGTACTTGTCGTGGCCGTAGCGCTCAAACAGCTCTTCAGCCAGCCGCTGCAGGATGGTGGCCCGCGGATCCTTCACCTTGTAGACTCGGTGCCCCATGCCCATGATGCGCTGTTTTTTGGCCAGCTTCTCCTCGATAAACGAGCGTACATTTTCCACCGAGCCGATTTGCCGCAGCAGCATCATCACCTGTTGGTTGGCCCCCCCGTGCAACAGCCCCGAAAGGGTACCCACCGCCGTGGCCAGGCTGCTGTAGGGGTTAGCCAGCGTGGAAGCGCTCACCAGAAGGGCAAACGTAGAGGCATTGACCGTGTGCTCGGCGTGCAGGATCAGGCAGATGTCAAAAATGCGGGCCAACCAGGGATCCGGCTTCTTGCCCGAGAGCATGTACAGAAAGTTGGAAGCGTGATCCAGACTATCGTCCGGGGGAATGGGATCGTTGCCCTGTCGCATCTGGTGGAACATGGCCACCATGGTCGGCAGCTTGGAGAGCAACCGGGTGACGGTGCCGAACACATAGTCGGGATCCATCTCCCGCAGCGGGTAAAACAGCCCCAAGCCCGCCACACAGGTTTGCAGAGCATCCATCGGGTGGCCCGACTCCGGAAACGACTTGATCATGTCGCGGATGCGGTATTTCACCCGTCGATGACTGCGGATTGCCTGATCAAAGTTGTCCAGCTCCGATTGGGTCGGCAGCTTTCCAAAGATCAGCAAGTAGGCTGTCTCCAGAAAGGTACTGTGGGCGGTTAATTCCTCGATGGGGATGCCCCGATATTCCAGGATCCCCGCCTGGCCATCCACAAAACTAATGTTGGAGCGTGTGGCCGGAACGCCTTCCAAGCCTGGTCTGTATTCGCCATCCGCCATGGTCGGATCCTTAGAGCAAGTATTTCCTAGATAATGATGAATCAA
>NZ_JANSIC010000062.1:0-12404 GCF_047461955.1 Synechococcus sp. R55.7 | reverse complement strand
GCTCTCCCCCTCTTGAACCTCTGTGGGGGGTAGCCCGATGGCCTGCCCCAAACAGACGCTGGCCCCCAGCAAGGCCAACCACCCCGGCAGCAGCGACAGGAAGGCCACTGCAGCCACCAGGGTATTGTTTCCCCCTTGCAAAAGGCTGTAGAGCAGCATCGGCAGCGTGAGAACCCGCCCACCGCCGACGAAGAAGGTGAGCAAAAATTCGTTCCAGGAGATCAAAAAGGCAAATACCGCCCCAATGGCTGCCCCAGGGGCAATGAGGGGCAACGTTACCTGCCACCACACCTGCCAGGGATCCGCCCCCAAACAGCGGGCCTGCGCCTCGTAGCCGCGGTCGAAACGGGCGAACACACTGCCCATCACCAGAGCCATGTAGGGAATGGTGGGGATCAGATGCACCAAAACCACCGCCAGCAGGGTACTGTCCAGCCGCAGGCGAATCAGCACCCCTTGGATGCCCATCAATACGGCCAAAGGAGAGGTGATGATGGGCAATAGCAGCAGCAGGCGCAGCCAGGCAGGCACGGGACGGGTGCCCAAAACTCGCCCTGCCGGGATCCCCACCCCCAAGGCCAGCAGGGTGGTAAACAGGGCAATTTGCAAGCTCTGGCCGAAGGCTGCCCGGAACTGGGATCCCCAGCTCAGCAGTTGCTGCCAACCGGCTATGCTCCATGCCCGGGGCAGGGCATCGGGAAAATACCAGGCCCGCGTGAAGGCCCAAAGGGCCAGCACCCCAAAGGGCAAAGCCCAAAGGAGGGCCACTCCGGCCACCCCAAGGCGGAGCAGGGATCCCCCAATCCATCTGCGTCCTTTCACGGCTTTCTCCAAGGACTCCGTCCCGCTGAGCCAAACGGCAGCTGCAGAAAGGATACTCTGGCTGCAAACAGCCCTCCGATTAGGCTGACCACCGCTGCCGAGACAGCCAGCAGGATGATCCCCAGCGCCACCGCCTGCTGCCGCTGCTCCAGGTTGATGTGGGTGAAGCGCTGATAGATCAGAACGGGCAAGGTGCGCGGGTAGGTGGGCCCTAAGAGCAAGGGAACCTCAAAGGCGCTGAAGACAAAGCCGAAGATGAGAATCCCGGTGGCCAGCAGCCCCGGCCTCAGCAAGGGCAGCGTTACATACCAAAACGTCTGGGCGGCAGAAGCCCCCAGCAGCCGAGCCTGTTGCTCCAGCTCGGATCCCATCCCGCGCAGCAGCGTCAGCGCCACCAGAGCGGCAAACGGGATCTCCTTCCAAAGCCAATAGAGCAACACCCCCACATAGCCGCGGTCGTTCACCCACAAGGGAAAATCCTGATCCGAGGCAATCCAGCCCAGTTGGAAGGCCAGCCGCGCCAGCCAACCGCTGGGCCCCAGCAGCAGCAGCATCCCCGCCACCCCCACCAAATGAGGAATCGGCAGCGTCAACTGGCCAAGCCAGATGGCCCACCCCCCCACCCCCCGCAACAGCAGCGCCAGCCCCAGCCCCAAAAGCAGCGCCAACCCCGTTGCCAACAGAGCGATTCTGAGGCTGAGCAACAGGGATCCCCCGACTTCCGCATCCCGCAGCAGCTCCCCATACCCCTGCAGGGTAAACCCCCTCTCGCCCAGGCCGTAGAGGCCCACACTCTGGGCCAGAGCCAGCAGCAGCCCCCCGCCGTAGAGCAGGCCCACCAACCCCAACGCCGGCAAAAGCGGCCCATACTGCCGGATCCCCTTAAGCCCCACCGGCCCAGATCCCCGTCCATTTAAGCTATTCATTGAGCCAGTCCCAAGAGCTGCCTCACGAGAGAATTCAAGATGGGAGCGGATCCCTCGACGATCAAGCGATCAAGACTGCCTAGTGCTCCACACCGCCAACGCGACCAACCATTGCGATCTTCACATCCCATGGAGAGAACCCTAGACCAGATTAACCAACGCATTGCCAAAGGCCAGGTGCGGGTGTGGACGGCCCTGGAAGCCAAAGCCAAGCTGGCCACCTTGGGGATCCAGGAAGCCTTTGAGCAGGTGGATGTGATCACCACCGGCACCTTTGAGCCAATGGAGTCTTCAGGAGCCATTGTGAACCTGGGCCATACGGATCCGCCCATCAAGATTCGCCAAGCTTGGCTGAACGGGGTACCGGCCTATGCCGGATTTGGCGCGGTGGATCTTTACCTGGGGGCAGCCCAACCCAGCGAGCAAGCGGATCAAGCCTATGGGGGCGGCCATGTCATTGCCGACCTGGTGGCGGGCAAGCGCGTCCATTTGCGGGCCATCGGCCAAGTGACCGATTGTTACCCCCGCGCCGACTACGAGACCACCCTGACTCGGGATCAGCTCAACCAGTTTTACCTGTTCAACCCCCGCAATGCCTACCAAAACTTCATCGTCGGGGTGAACGGCGGGGATCGGCCTTTGTACACCTACTTGGGTCTGTTGGAACCGCATCTGGGCAATGCCGTCTATTCCAACCCGGGAGAGCTATCCCCCTTGTTGAACGATCCCCTGTTGCGCCGGGTGGGGATCGGCAGCCGCATCTTTTTGGGAGGCGGCATCGGCTACGTCGCCTGGGAGGGCACCCAACACTTTCCGCTGCAAAAGCGATTGCCCAACCAAACTCCCATCGGCCCGGCGGCCACTCTAGCCCTGATTGGGGATGCCAAGCAAATGCAGGCGGAATGGGTGAGGGGCTGCTACTTCCGCAACTACGGCCCCAGCTTGATGTTGGGGGTCGGGATCCCCATCCCCATCCTCGCTCCTGCGGATTTGGAGGCCATCGCCATCCGGGATGAAGAACTGGTTGCACCGGTGATCGACTTTTCCATTCCCCGCCGGGTGCGGCCCACCTTTGGCTTAGTGAGCTATGCCCAGCTCAAATCCGGCCAGATCACCCTCAATGGCCGCAAGGTTCGCACTGCCCCTCTGGCCAGCCTGCGCCGCTCCATGCAAATTGCCGAAATCCTCAAGCAATGGATAGAAAGCGGCCAATTTACCCTCACCCAACCTGTCGCCCCCCTGCCCCTGGATCGGGAGTTTCTCCCCCAAAACCCTCTCAGGTGACGTCCTCCCCTCAATGAATTGGGGGCCTCCTCAAGCGGATGCACGCAGCGCTTTGGTTCGGGGACACCGTGCCCCCCTACTTTTGGGGTAAAGCGGCTCTCCAGAAGAACCGCTACCGGAATTCGCCCTGGCAGCAACTTCTCCAGGCAACCCCATCAACCCCACTTCAGGTGCTGTCTCAACAACTGAGCGTGCTGAGCCGATTGCCTCGCCCACAGGTCAGCTTGGGCAGGGCTGAGAGCTAGGCTCTCTGAGTAGCAGGCCAGCCAAGCTTGGTGTAAGGCTTCAGGATCGGTGGGCATCTCCTGCAGATCCCAGCCAGGCATGCCCAATTCCTGGAGCAGCGTTTTCACCTTGGGATCGTAGCTGAGACCAAAACAGGCGCAGCCCTCTGCCGCCGCCATCACCAATCCGTGGTAGCGCATGGTGATCGCCAGCCTGACACCCCGAAAGACTCCTTTCAATAGACAGGGATCCCGAATTTCCAGCACTTGGCTACGGTGGGGTAGGCGCTGCTGAAGCTGCTGAGCCAAGTGGTAGTCTGGCCCAAGGTCAGGGGATCCGGGAGGAGCCAGCTGAAAGGGCACGAAGAGAAGGTATGCCCCCGTGGAAGCCTGGAGACGCTGTAAACCCTGGCTCAAAGCTTCTAGACAGGCTCCAGTCAGTTGCGGATGCGGACGCAAGACCACAGCAATGCGGGGCTGAGGCCACGTTTCCCATTCCGGCAAGGTTTTGGACGGCAAACTCCAGACGGGATCCGGAGCCACCTGGTGAGGGATCCCCCACTCTTGCAGCCATTGGGAGGCAACCCCATCCCGCACACTGATGGCCGTGCAACCTGCCAGAGACCGGCGGGCTAGTGCGCGAATCCACCCCCGCTGCAGCGGCCCGATCCCTTGGGCCCAGGCAACGGTTCTTAGCCCCCATCGCTGGGCTAGGCCCATCACCCCCAGGTAGTAGAGAGGGCTGCGCCAACTGGTGCGATCCTGCAGCAGGCCACCTCCACCCCAGATGAAAGCCTGGGCCTCCTGGAGACAGCGCCGTAAAGCCAAACTGTTGAAGCGCGGATAGGCCAGCACCCCATAGGTGGCAGCCGTTTCGGCAGGGCGACGGGAGAGCACCACCGGCTGTACGGGGCTGGGCAACTGCTCTAGCTCTCGTAAGAGAGCCAGCAACAACGCCTCATCGCCGGCATTGCCGTAGCCGTAGTAGCCACAGATCAAAACCTGTGGCCGTTTCATCGAGTCCATCTGAGTAACAGGGATCCTAACTCACCCACAGAGTCCTGTGAGGTTGGAAAAGGCCGCGACGGCAAACCCTAGTTGGATGATGACTCCCTGAGCCATTGGATCAAATCGGCCAGGGTTTGGAAGTCCAACAGCGCTTCCGCCAAAGCCTCCAGTTGCTCGGTAGGTAAGAGGCGGATGGTTTCAGACAGGTCTTCCGGCAAAGATCCCAGCTTGCGCCGCAGTTGACTCAGAGTCAGTCGAGCTGCTTCTTGCTGCAGACCTTGCTGCAGACCCTGTTGCAGACCTTGCTGCAGACCCTGTTGCAGACCTTGCTCTAGACCTTGTTTCAGGCCCTCCTCTCGCCCTTCTTTGAGGGCTTCTGCTCGCCACATCTGATAGATGGTCGATTCCCGCACAGCCAAACCTCCCAGAACCCTGCTGATTTCCTCTGGCGTCCATGTTAATCCTGCTAAGACGGCAGTGGCCGCTTTCAACTCCTGCCGCAGCTTGGGATCCTCCATCTCAGCTATGGCTCTGGCCACCTGCCGCAGACGGGGTTCTGGATTGTCCGGCTCTGCCAGTACCGCCAAGGGCAAGAGGCCTGGGTATCGGGATAGCACCTCTGGATCTTGTTCCCACAGGCGCAAGACCTCAAAGCGATGAGAAAGGGATCCCCGTTGAAAAGAGGTTTGGTACACCCGTTCTGACTGGGTTTTTCTCAGGTAGATGACAATCTGCCGCACCTCCTGGTCGGGATAGCGACGGAACAGGCGCAGGCAGTAGTCGGCCATGCGCAAGGGAATGTCGGGATCCGGATCGGTTTGAAACTCCAGATGCAAAATCAGGTTTTGGGCCCTCAGCAGGATGAGGGAGTCCGCGCGAATGGGCTCGCTGGAGAGCTCCGTTGGCTGGAGCTGGATCAAGGGAACCGGGGATCCCAGTAGCCACCGGGCAAAGGACTCGGGGAACCATTCCACCAAGTACTTGCAGACGTTATCGTAGGCCACAGGATCCCTTTCCTACAAAAGCCGATTCTCCCGATGGCCCCTCTGCCGAGATCAGCCGTAGTACCCTTGGTTGATGCGGTTTTCCAGTTGGTTAGCCCCTTCCTGATACTCGCCAAACACGAAGTTCTCGGCGTTGGCTTTGATCAGGGCCTTTTGCTGCTCCGTCAAACCGGAGATCTGCAACATATCTTCCAGGCTCCTGTAGGGAGCGTTCTTCACCAGGATGCGAGCTAGGGTGGGATAGAAGCCGGGCAGTTGGCGGTAGTTGCGCAAGATGGTGTTGTTCACGTCAATCGGAGTGTCCAAGTGCTTTACCGGGGGAAGCTCTGCGGCCCTGGCCACAACAGGGATCCCCAAAGGAGCGAAGCACAGACAGAGCACTAACACCACACGAACCAAGATGGACAGCAGCCAGCGCATAGCATCACTTCTCCAAGCAGAATCCAAAAGGCTCATCTGTATAGGTTGCTAACATTCTCCGACCATCTAGTGTCTCATCCCCTCCACCCCGAATCGAGGGCCAAGACAGGATTTGGATCCCGACAGAAACAATTTTTAACAACTATGATCAGGAGACAGTCTTTCTTGCTCTCCCTTTCTCGGCTATCGCACCATGTCCGACTTGGCCCTTCTCCACTCGACTCGACTTGACCCCCCCAGCCGGGATCCATCTCCAGGGATCCCACAACCCACGCCTTCTCCGGAGCTGGAGTTGCTGGGGCAGACCGAACTCTTTCTCAGGCGGCACATTGGGCCGGATGCCCGGCAAATTGGGCAGATGTTGCAAGTGTTGGAGCTGAGTTCGCTGCAGGAGCTGGTGGAGAAGGCGGTGCCGCCGGCCATTCGCAGCAGCCAGCCTTTGCAATTGGGATCCCCTTGCCCTGAGCTGCAGGTGTTGGCGGAACTGCAGGCAATGGCTGCCCAGAACCAGGTGTGGCGCTCCTTTTTGGGCATGGGCTATTCCAACACCCTGACGCCGCCGGTGATTCAGCGCAGCATCCTGGAAAACCCTGCCTGGTACACCCCCTACACCCCCTACCAAGCTGAGATTGCCCAGGGACGGTTGGAAGCCCTGCTCAACTTCCAGACGATGGTGATCGACCTGACGGGGATGGAGATCGCCAATGCTTCCCTGCTGGACGAGGCCACCGCAGCCGCCGAAGCCATGGCTCTTGCCTACACCTTGGCAGGCAGGGGATCCCCAGTTTTCTGGGTGGATCGGGGCTGCCATCCCCAGACGATTGCCGTGGTACAGACGCGGGCAGAGCCCTTGGGGATCCAGGTGCGCGTGACGGATCTGGCGGAGTTTTGCCCGGAGAAGGGCTTTGGGCTGCTGTTGCAATATCCCAACACCTTTGGGGAAATCCGGGACTACCGGCAGTTGGTGGAGCAGGCTCACCAGAAGGGGATGGTGGTGGCGGTGGCTGCCGACCTGCTCAGCTTAACCCTATTGCAACCGCCGGGAGAGTGGGGAGCGGACATCGTGGTGGGATCCACCCAGCGCTTCGGCGTGCCTTTGGGCTATGGCGGCCCCCATGCGGCTTACTTCGCCACCCGCGAGGCCCACAAGCGGCTGCTGCCAGGACGGCTGGTGGGGATTTCTCAGGATGCTCAAGGCAAGCCAGCCCTGCGCTTGGCGTTGCAGACCCGCGAGCAGCACATCCGGCGGGACAAGGCCACCAGCAACATCTGCACTGCCCAGGTGCTTTTGGCGGTGATGGCTTCTATGTATGCCGTCTACCACGGCCCCCGCGGCTTGCGACACATAGCCGAGCGCATCCACCGCCAGGCCCATCACTTGGCCACTGGGATCTGCCAGTTGGGTTATGAGGTGGGGCCCGAGCATTTCTTCGATACCTTCTGGGTCAAGGTAGCTTCTCCAGAGCAGGTGCAGGCGATCCAGGCCGGCGCTGCCCAGCGACAGATCAACCTACGCCAGATCGATGACCGGACGCTGGGGATCAGCTTGGATGAGGCTACCACCGCTCAGGATCTGCGGGATCTGTGGGAGATCTTCGCCGGAACCCTTCCCCGCAGCGGAACGGAGTCCTTACCGCCAGCTTGGGATCCCGACAGCCCAGAGCTGGACTTGGGCCAGAGCCTGCCGCCCCAGCTCCTGCGCACCACCCCCTACCTCACCCATCCGGTCTTTAACCGTTACCACTCGGAAACTGAGCTGCTGCGCTATATCCACCGCCTGCAAAGCCGGGATCTGGCTCTCACCCATTCCATGATCCCCTTGGGCTCTTGCACCATGAAGCTGAACGCCACGGTGGAGATGATGCCGGTCACCTGGCCGGAGTTTGCCCAGCTCCATCCTTTTGTGCCCCTGGAGCAGGCCCGCGGCTACCAAGCCCTCTTTGCCCAGTTGGAAAAGATGCTGGCGGAGATCACCGGCTTTGCCGGAGTTTCTCTGCAGCCCAATGCCGGATCTCAGGGGGAATATGCCGGCCTGTTGGCTATCCGCCGCTACCACCAAGCCAGAGGGGAAAGCCGGCGGCAGGTGTGCTTGATCCCCACCTCGGCCCACGGAACCAACCCGGCCAGCGCCGTGATGGCGGGGATGCAGGTGGTGAGCGTAGCTTGTGATGAAGCCGGCAATATCGACATTGAGGATCTGCGGGCCAAGGTGGAGCAGCACGGGGAGCGGCTGGCCGCCTTGATGATCACCTACCCTTCTACCCACGGTGTGTTTGAGGAAGGGATCCGCGAGATTTGCCAGATAATCCACGAGGCGGGGGGACAGGTGTACATGGATGGGGCCAACCTCAACGCTCAGGTGGGCCTCTGCCGTCCTGCCGAGCTGGGGGCCGATGTCTGCCACCTCAACCTGCACAAGACCTTCTGCATTCCCCATGGGGGAGGTGGGCCGGGGGTAGGGCCCATTGCCGTGGCCCGCCACCTTGTGCCCTATTTGCCTGGCCATCCTGTTTTGCCCGGTTGTAACGGCCCCGTCAGCGCTGCCCCCTGGGGCAGTGCCAGCATTTTGCCCATCTCCTGGGCCTACATTCGCCTTATGGGATCCGCCGGCCTCACCCTGGCCAGCCAAGTGGCCATCCTCAACGCCAACTACATCGCCAAGCGGTTGGATCCCTACTACCCAGTGCTCTACAAGGGGCCGGGGGGGTGGGTGGCCCACGAGTGTATTTTGGATTTGCGCCCCCTGAAAAAAAGCGCTGGCATCGAGGTGGAAGATGTGGCCAAGCGCCTGATGGACTATGGCTTCCACGCCCCCACCATCTCCTGGCCGGTGCCGGGGACAATGATGGTGGAGCCCACCGAGAGCGAATCTCTGGAGGAGCTGGATCGCTTCTGCGAGGCGATGATTGCCATCCGCCAGGAGATTGCCGCCATTGAGCGAGGCGAGATGGATCCGGTGCGCAATCCCCTCAAGTTGGCCCCCCACACCGCCGAGGTGGTGGCTGCCGACCACTGGGATCGCCCCTATCCTCGCTCGCTGGCCGCCTACCCGCTCCCTTGGGTCAAGGCCCACAAGTTCTGGCCCAGCGTCAGCCGCATCGACAACGCCTACGGGGATCGCCACCTGGTGTGCAGTTGTCAGCCCTGGCTCGACGAATGATGGCTGCTCTGGAACTTGGCCCAGAAAGGGAGATTGGTTGTATCCAAAGGCGGGATCCGCTATAACCCAGTCAGGGATCCCTGGCCAACGGATGAGAAAAAATCCCCGTCTTGAGCGGTTCACGTCAGTGGGGCCAAGTTCTTTGCCTATTCTTACTCGGCTAACCCTGGGGCTGTTGGCGGGATCCCTCGTGGCCTGCCGCAAGATGCCTGATCCGGTTGCTCAAGAAGTGGATCAGGATCCCGTGCGGCGTCACATCGGCAAAGATGGCACGCACTTTGAGGCTTCCCTGGGGGATACCCGCGCTCTTCCCCCTCAGTTTCCCCCTCACTTGCAGTTGCCCAACGCTTCCATCATCTCTTCGGGACAGATTCGGGATCGAGAGGGGGGCCTTGCTTCCCTGATCTTGCAGACCTCTCAGCCTCTGGAGGCGATTGCCGCCTACTATCGCCGCACCCTGTGGGGCCGGGGCTGGGACATCCTCTCGGACATCGAGCAGGCCAATGGGATCCGCACCTTGGTGTTCGAGTCTCCCCCCCACCCCAAAAAGCCTCTCCAACAGGCGGTGGTGCAAGTGGGATCCCCCCGTCGCGGGCCGGATCAGGTGGAATATCGCGATATCTTGATTTTGCTGAGCACCGTATCCCCCTCTGCCACGGCAGAAGACCTCTCTGCGGCCAAGCTCGCTCCCCCAACTTCCCCCTGAGGATGCCTGTCTACACCCAGTCAATTCCGATTGCGGCCAGCGTGGCCCAGGTGGATCGCTGCCTCACCGACCTGGAGTTGATGAAGCGCTGGCTCAACCCGCTGTTGGGCTGTGAGGCGGTGGGATCCCCTCTGGCGGAATTGGGCAGCCGCTACCGCTTTTTCCTTCGCTTGCCGTTTGTATCCCCCAGCTTGGATTGCGTGATTACAGAGCGGGCAGAAGGCTTGGTGCAGTGGCAGTTTAAGGGATTTTTTGAAGGAACCGACCGCTGGGAATGCCATCCCCAGCCGGGGGGTACCCTTCTAGTCAATTGCTTCAACTTCCGCATCCCCAGTCCCTGGGTGGCGGCAGGGTTTTACCTGTTGGCAGCAGGGCCGACCCAGCAGGATATGCGGGCCCAGCTCCGACGGCTGAAGGCGGTGGCCGAGGCTTTGGGTTAGGCTGGTGGCAAGTAGTAAAGAAACGTAAAAAACTGCAATGACCAGCAACAGCGGACTGTTTAACCGTCGCTTTGCCGACAACTTCATCCCCCAACCAGCCAACACTTCTCTGGAAATCGGCCAGATTGCCCCCGATTTTGAGCTGCCGCGCGTGCAAGGGGATCCCGTGCGGCTATCGGACTACCGCGGCCAAAAGCCGGTGGTTCTGGCTTTTACTCGTATCTTCACCGAAAGACTGTTTTGCCCTTTTTGCTACCCCCACATCCAAGAGCTGAAAGCCCGCTACAGGGAGATCCAAGCTCTGGGGGCGGAGCTGCTGATGGTCACCAGCACTGATCCGGTTCAAAGCCAGCAGATTCAAGCAGACCTGCAGCTGCCTTACCCGCTGCTGGTGGATCCCGAGTGCAAAACCTTCCGCCTCTATGGGGTTGGCCAAGCTTTGGGAGCACCCCTGCCGGCCCAGTTCGTTGTGGATCGGGAGGGCAAACTGCGCTTCAAGCATGTTTTCTCCTTTGCCCAGCCCAATGCCGATACCGATGAGGTGCTGCGGGTGTTGCGGGAGGGGCTGCAAACCGGCTGGGATGGAACCCGTAGGGTGGCCCCTATCCCCTTTTTCTAGGGATCGGGCTTCTCTGCCATTGGACTTCCAGGGAGAGAGACTGCGATGTTTGCCCGTCTGGCCCAGAGTGGGGCGCGTCAGGCCGAGATCCTGGAGGTGGTTTTGCGCCACGGTTGGGACTACATGCGCCGCTTGCTCTCTTTTGGCAAGGCTGGGGAACCCCAACTGCCCCCGCCGATGGTGCTGCGCAACATTTTGGTGGATCTGGGGCCGGTCTATGTCAAGCTGGGCCAACTGCTGAGCACCCGTCCGGACCTGTTGCCGCGAGAGTACATCGAGGCCCTCAGCACTCTGCAGGCCGACGTACCTCCTGTTCCCTGGAATGCGGTGGAGATCCTGCTGCGGCAGCAGTTGCGGCAGCCGTTGGAGCAGGTGTTCAGCAGCCTGGACACAGAGTCGGTTGCGGCGGGATCCATTGCCCAGGTCCATCGGGCTTGTCTGGTCAGCGGCGAGTGGGTGGCCCTCAAGATCCAGCGGCCCGGGCTGGAGGCGGTGGTGGAGCGGGATACGCGGCTAATCCGGGGCATTGCCGAGCTGGTGGCGCAAACGGAGTTCGGCAGGTTGGCAGATGTGGTGGCCTTGGCGGATGAGTTCTGCCGGGCCATTCAAGCAGAGCTGGACTTTACCCAAGAGGCCCGCCACACCGAGCAGCTCCGCCAACAGTTGCAAAAGGGGCGTTGGTTTGATCCGGCCCAACTGGTGGTGCCGCGCATCCATTGGCCTCTCACTACGCCAAAGGTGTTGACGCTGGAGTGGATCGAGGGCCGGCCCCTGTTGGAGGCGGATCGCAGCGACGCGGACCCGGAAAACATCGCCCGCCTCTTGACCCGCGCTTTTTTCCAGCAGATCTGCATTGATGGCTATTTCCACGCCGATCCCCACCCCGGCAACCTCTTTTACTTGGGATCCGGTCGCGTAGCCCTGCTGGATTGCGGCATGATTGGGCGGCTGGATCCGCGTACGCAGCAGATTCTGCTGGAGCTGATGCTGGCCATTGTCAGCCTCGATGCCCAGCGCTGTGCCGAATTGACCCTGGAGTTGGCCCTGCCGGAAAGATCCACGGCCCGCTTGCGGGAGCAGCCGGTTAGCTTGGCCCAGCTCCAAAGCGACTACGAGCGCCTTCTGCGGCAGTACTACACCCTGAGCATTGCGGAACTCAACTTCAGCCAGCTCTTTTCTGAGATCCTGCAGGCGGCCCGGCGCAACCAGATCCGCATTCCCGGCAATTTGGGCCTCTGTGCCAAGGCGCTGGCCAATTTGGAAGGGATCGCCCGCCAGCTCACCCCCGACTACAACCTGCCGGAGCAGCTTCGCCCCCTGATGGCGGATGTGTTTCGGGCGCAATTGCTGGGGGAGGCCCCTCTGCCTTCGCTGCTGCGCACGGCTTTGGATTTGAAAAATCTCTCTCTGCAATCGCCGCGCCAGATGGAGCTGCTGCTCAGCCGCATCACCTCGGAAACCCAGCGCTGGAACTTGACCATCCAAGAGCTGGACGGGATCCGCAGCAGCCTGGATCAGTCGGCCAACCGCCTCTCCTACAGCATTGTGGTCGGCTCTCTAATCGTCGGGGCCGCCATCATCTCGGCTCAGACGCAGCGGTTTCAGGTCTTTGGGCTGAGTGAACTCCTGTTCGGGGCGGCCAGCCTGTTGGGGCTGTGGCTCGTCATCAGCATCCTGCGCTCCGGTCGCCTGCGCGGCTAGATTGGCTGAGGTTGGCTCATCAGTGGACTCAGGGCCCTACTGCCCTTGTCTGGATCTCGATGTTTCCAAAAGAACACCAAAACGGTATCA
>NZ_JANSIC010000061.1:0-12488 GCF_047461955.1 Synechococcus sp. R55.7 | reverse complement strand
TCTTTGTGGAAGACCTCAAGGCCAAGGGCTGGGCAAGGGGGATGTTGCCCAAGGATTGCGTCGAGGCTGCCTGGGGATAGATTCTCTGCCTTCTGGAGTGGGTTTGCTGGAAGGGTGGGGTGGACTTTGCCAAGGTTGACCCCAAAGGAAGCGGCCAAATCGGTTGCAAGTGCTGGGGGATGGTTAGCAACAGCTGGGCTGTCGGGGGGCCTCAGTGCCCTGAATGCCGGTACCGGGTGCATCGGGACTCAGCCTCAGCCTTGGGAACTGTGCTGGGTGGATTAGAGGTTGTTTTGCGAGCTGGCAGTAGCCAGGGAGGCTGGGGAAGGAGAACCGCCTGTCCAGTTGTTCTGTCGGGGGTTGTAGACCCAGACAAGTGGCGTGGGGCAGGAATGCCCGACCGCGAGGTAAGGACTCCGTCCTGCTGACGGGAAGGGTGGCCCGCGCTCTGTCCATAGGATGAGCGCCGGGAGGATGTCACTCTTGCCGACTTTGGTGTTCGCGCCAGAACTGCTCCGCAAAAGCCACCGTCGGGTGGAGAGGGGCACGGGGTTTGCTGCGCAGGGGCATGTTGGCCTCTTCAGGGGTGCGGTTGCCCTTGCGTTGATTGCAGCGTTCGCAAGCCGTCACCACATTGTCCCAACTGTGGGATCCCCCTTTGGAGAGGGGCACGACATGATCCAAGGTCAGATTGTGGGTGCTGCCACAATACTGGCAGGTGTGGTGATCCCGCCGCAAAACCTCCCGCCGATTCACAGGGGGCACGCGCCAAGCGCGCTCTTTGCCCTTGATGGTCAGGCGAATATGTTCGGGCACCTCGATGACCTGGTTGGGGGAGCGCACCTTCCACACCGGCACATGCATCATCGAGAGCGGCTCTGCTTTGCCTGTTAGCAGCAGCACGATTGCCCGCTTGATATTGACCCGGCTGATGGGCAAATAGTTTTGGGAAAAGACAACGATCGACTGTTCCAGAAGGTGGGTAGCGGCAGTCATGGCTCAGCTCTTCCATTTGCCGCCATTCTCCTGAGGAATCTGCCGAATGGCAAGCTTTTCCCCACCGCCATCGACACCGGCAGAGCTCAGACATTCAAGAGTTTCTTACGATCGCCAGCCAGACAGATGGGCTAGTATCCGGGTGATGGTTGGATCCCGTACCGCCCATGACTTACCCGCTGCACGTCGCCCTGGTTTGGCACCAACACCAACCCCTCTACAAAAGTCCGGTGGCGGGTAAATATCGCATGCCTTGGGTGCGCCTACACGGGATCAAAGATTACCTGGACTTGGTCTTGCTGCTGGAGCGCTATCCCCGCTTGCACCAAACGATTAACCTGGTGCCCTCCCTGATTCTACAGATCGAAGAGTATGTGGCCGGCTCGGCTTTTGATCCTTACCTGGAACTGACCCTATCCCCTGTCGAAAAGCTCGGCCCCGATCAACTGCGCTTTGTGGTCGAGCGCTTCTTCGACAGCCACTACCCCACCATGATCGAGCCCTATCCCCGCTATCGGCAGCTCTACAACCAACGGGAATCTCAGGGGGTGAACTGGTGTCTGCAGTACTGGACTCCGCAGGACTTCAGCGATCTGCTGGCCTGGCACAACCTGTCTTGGTTTGATCCTCTCTTTCAGGAGGATCCTGAGATCGAGGGCTGGATTAAGATGGGATCCGGTTTTACCCTGGCGGATCGGCAGCGGATCTACGCCAAGCAACAACAGATCCTCGGCGCTATCCTGCCCCAGCACGCCAAACTGCAGAGCAACGGCCAACTGGAGCTGACCACCAGCCCCTATACCCACCCCATCTTGCCCCTGTTGGTGAGCGAGCGCTCGGCGCGGGTGGCTCGGCCAGGGTTGCCTTTGCCTCGCTACCCCTTTCACTGGGAGCAGGATGTCCACAGCCAACTGGAGCGGGCTAAGCAGATCTATCGGGAGCGCTTTGGCCGGGATCCGCGGGGCCTGTGGCCTTCCGAGCAATCCGTAAGCCCTGCCATTGTGCCGATTGTGCAAAAACAGGGCTTTGAGTGGATCATCTCCGACGAAGGGGTTTTGGGGTGGAGCCTGGGCCAGCCTTTTCATCGCGATGGGCAGGGCCACATTCTGGAGCCGGAGAAGCTCTACCGCCCCTACCGCCTGGAAACCGAGCGGGGGGATCTGGCCATCGTCTTTCGGGATCACCGCCTTTCGGATTTGATCGGCTTCAGCTACAGCGCCATGCCCGCCGATGCTGCCGCCAAAGATCTCATCGGCCATCTGGAGAGCATCCGCAACCGCCTGCCCCAGGAGCAGCCCTGGCTGGTGACCATCGCTCTGGATGGGGAAAACTGCTGGGAGTACTACCCCCAAGATGGCCGGCCCTTCTTGGAAAACCTCTATACCCGCCTCAGCCAGCACCCGGCGCTGCGCTTGGTGACGGTCTCCGAGTTTCTGGATCAGTTTCCTCCCACTGAGTTTTTGCCGGCAGAGCAGCTGCACAGTGGCTCCTGGATCGAGGCGGACTTCACCACCTGGATTGGGGATCCCGTCAAAAACCGCGCTTGGGAGCTCTTGGCTCAGGCCCGCCAGGTGATTCAGGATCATCCCCGCGCCAATCCCCAAGCCTGGGAAGCCCTCTGGGCCGCCGAGGGATCCGATTGGTTCTGGTGGTTTGGGGCAGGCCACTCCTCCGCCCATGATGCCGTTTTCGACCAGTTGTTTCGGGAGCACCTGCAGGCGCTCTACACTGCTTTGGGAGAGGCGGTGCCGACCGTGCTGCAATTTCCCCTGGAGGATCATGACGGCCTAGGGGATCGCCTGCCGCAGGGGTTTATCCACCCGGCCATCAACGGTCGTCCGGCAGAACGGGAGTGGAGCCAAGCGGGGCGGGTGGAGATTGGAGCGGCCCGAGGCACCATGCACCGCAACAGCGCCGTTCGCCGCCTCTGGTACGGGTTCGATCACTTCAACCTCTACCTGCGGCTGGATTTTAACTCGGTGGTGCAGCGGCCCAGGCAATTGCTGGTGCTGTGGTTCTATCCCAACCGCGTCACCGTCAACAGCCCCATTCCCCTGCAGGGATTGCCGGCAGAAGCCCCTCTCAACTACCACTACCGCCACCTGTTGCGGTTGTCACTGCCGCCTCCCGGCACCGGCCAGCATCCGGCGGAGGTGCAAGCCCAGCTCTTGCAGGCAGGGGAGTACCACACCTGGCACGCCATCGGCCATCAAGTGAAGGCGGTGGTGGATGCCTGTTTGGAGGTGGCCATCCCCTGGAGCAATTTGGGCGCCCAGCCGGGTCAGGAGCTGCAATTTGTCATCCTGGCCGCGGATGGCGAGACCTTTCAGGAAGGGATCCCGCCCAAGGCCACCATTGCCCTGCGCAGACCCTGAGAGTGATGACCAGCAGAGCTTCGAGTTATGTCGCGCGATCTCTATCCCCCCATCGAGCCCTACGATCAAGGCTTTCTGGCGGTTTCCTCCCTCCACACCCTGTACTACGAGCAGTGCGGCAACCCGGCAGGCAAGCCGGTGGTGTTTTTGCACGGGGGGCCTGGAGGCGGGATCGATCCCATCTACCGGCAGTATTTCGATCCCAGCCGCTGGCGGGTGGTGCTGTTCGATCAGCGGGGCTGCGGGAAAAGTCGCCCCTATGCCGAGCTGCGGGAGAACACCACCTGGGATCTGGTGGCGGATATCGAGAAGTTGCGCCAGCATCTGGGCATTGATCGCTGGTTTGTGTTCGGGGGCAGCTGGGGCAGTGCCCTTGCCCTGGCCTATGGGCAAACCCACCCCCAATCCTGCCTAGGGTTTGTCTTGCGGGGCATTTTTCTCTTGCGCCCTTTTGAGCTCCGCTGGTTTTACCAGTCGGGGGCCGGCTACTTTTTCCCCGACGCTTGGGAACATTACCTGGAGCCGATCCCTCCCGAAGAGCGGGATGACCTGCTGGCAGCCTACCACCGCCGCCTAAACGACCCAGATCCCCAGGTACGGCTGAGGGCAGCTCGCGCCTGGTCCGTCTGGGAGGCCAGCACCAGCAAGTTGATCCCCAGCCCAGAGCTCATCGAGCGCTTTGGTCGGGGAGAGTTTGCCGAGGCCTTTGCCCGCATTGAGTGCCATTACTTTGTCCACGGCGGTTTTTTGGATCCGGAGGATCAGCTCCTCAGGGGGGTGGGACGGCTGCGGCATCTGCCGGCGGTGATCGTCCAGGGGCGCTACGACGTGGTGTGCCCGCCCATCTCTGCTTGGGAGCTGCATCAGGCTTGGCCAGAAGCAGAGTTTCGGATGATCCCCGATGCTGGCCATTCCATCACCGAGCCCGGAATCCGCACCGCCCTCCTGGAAGCCACCGATCGCTTTGCCGGTTTGTGAGCCCCGCCGAGCCAACCCAGTGCTGCCAGGGATCCCAAGACCTTGAAGAATTGCTACAGGAAGGCCGGCAAAACCTTGGGATCCAGCCCAGAAGCACGGCCAAGCCTATCGACAGTTGGCGATTTTGGGTTTATCACTGAGGGAGGGGCGGTGCAAGCTGCCCACACCTGGCTGGTGCATCCACCCAAGTGCTTCGCGGATTCAAGCTCATTTCTACTTCACCGTTTCCAGGGTCGAACCATGCAGAAACCAACCCATCTGTTCAAGCTTGCCCTAGCCCTGCCCATCTCCTTCTTGCTGGCAGATGCAGTTGTGGCCTACCCCTGCGACTCGGTTGGGGGTGAAGCTTACAACCACCACGGCTCCACGGTTCAGGTCAGCAGCGACGCCAACAGCTTCGGGGTTCAGTGGTCGCCTGCCTCCTATGCTGTCGGCAACGGCTTCATTGGAGTTGCCATTGAAACGGTGAACGGCGAGCAAGCCCAGAGCGCCATCAGCCGTCGTCTGTTCGGCCCCGCACTTCGAGTTCAGGGGGTGCAGGTGGTCGGCTTGCTCCAGGATGGTCCTGCTCAACGAGCCGGTCTGGCCCAGGGCGATATTTTGATTGGAGTGGATGGGCAGCGGGTCACCTCCGTGCAACATGTGCAGCAGATCATCCAAAATACCCCGGTAGGCCAATCGGTGCCGATTACCTTCCGCCGTGGTGAGCAGGTGCTGTCAACGGTGGTTGTGGTGGGGGATGGCCGGGTGTTGCGCCCCTTGATGCTGCAGCAGCAGTGAGCCTTGTCGGGATCCCTACCCGGAGCTCTCTGTGAATGCCAATTGGAGTTCGGGATGGGCTGTCTGGGCAGTTTGCGGCCTCAACGGCTTGCTGTTTTTGGCCCTGGTTGCTCTCATTCCTGTCATTTTGAAGCTGCGCTCGGCTCTTGGGGTCACAGAGCAGGCCATGGCCGATTGGCGAGAAGCAGCTCAACAGGCCTTGGCTCCCACTCCCGCTGAGTTGCTGCGTCTGCGGGATCGTCTGCGCGAGAATCGCCGTACCCTTGACCGCTGGCAGCGTCGTTTGCAGTTCTGGCAAGGGATCCGCAGGGTGGCCGTTTGGCTGGGGCGTAGGCTTTGAGGGATATGGATAGCAACTATCCTGTCTCCAATCCCATCCGGTTGCAGGTCATGGCCAACGCTCTGGCGGGGATTGCCGAAGAGATGGGAGCCCGCCTCATCCGCGGTTCTTATTCGGCCAACATCAAGGAGCGGCGGGATTGCTCCACAGCTCTGTTTGACTCGCAAGGGGCTTGCATTGCCCAGGCAGCTCACATCCCGGTGCATTTGGGCGCCCTTTCGCAGGCGGTGCGAGCGGTGGTGGCAGCCAACCCGCGACCCGGAGATGTGTTTCTCCTCAACGATCCCTACCAGGGGGGATCCCATCTGCCGGACGTTACGGTGGTCGCGGCCATTCCCGGCTGGAGGGATCCCGACCGGATTTGCGCCTATGCTGTGAACCGTGCTCATCACGCTGATATTGGAGGGATGCGCCCTGGCTCCATGCCCGCCGACTCCACAGAACTTTGGCAAGAGGGGCTGGTGATCCCGCCGGTACGGCTGGCTGGGCTCTCTCTAGAAGGAGAGTTGTACTGGCAGGAGGATCTGCTGCGCCTAATCCTGGCCAATGTGCGCAATGCCGAGCAGCGGCGGGGGGATCTGCAGGCCCAGGTGGGGGCCAGCGCAGTGGGGATGAGCCGGTTTCGGGAGTTGCTGGCCCGCTTTGGAGAAGAGGAAGCTTGGCAGTTGATCGCAGGGGTCATCGAGTACAGCCGCCGGCGGATGCGGGCGCAAATTCAGGCTCTGCCCGATGGGATCTACACGGCTGAGGATTGGTTGGAGGGCTACGGGGATCCGCCCGCGCCCCTTGAGATTCGGGTGCAGGTGGAAGTAGAGGGCGAGAAGCTGCGGGTGGACTTCACCGGCACTGCTCCGGCCATGGCGGGAAACCTGAACGCGCCCCTGGCCGTCACCCGCTCGGCGGTGTTGTTTGCCCTGCGTTGTCTGTTGGATCCCACGGCCCCCAGCAATGTCGGCTTGGAGGATCCCATCGAGATCGTGGCGCCGCCCGGCTGCTTGGTGAATGCCCAGTTTCCGGCAGCAGTGGTGGCGGGCAATGTGGAAACCTCGCAGCGCATTGCCGATGTGGTGTTCAAAGCTCTGGCTCCCGTGGCCGGATTGCGGAGCATCGCTCAGGGGCAGGGCACCATGAACAACTGTGTGCTGGGCAACCGCCACTTCACCTACTACGAAACCCTGGGAGGTGGTCAGGGGGCCAGCCGGCAACGACCGGGTTTGGACGGAGTGCATGTGGGCATGAGCAATACCCTCAACACCCCCATCGAGGCTCTGGAGCTGGAGTATCCCCTGCGGGTACTGCGCTACGAGCTACGCCAGGATTCCGGCGGCCATGGCCAACAGCGGGGCGGCTGGGGACTGATCCGATCCATCCAGACTTTACAAGATTGCACCCTCTCCCTGCTCACCGAGCGGCGCCACTATGCCCCCCAAGGAGAACAGGGAGGCGGGCCAGGCCAAGTGGGGATCAACCTCCTCAACGGGGATCCCTTGCCCGGCAAAATCAGCCGCTCCCTAAAAGCCGGCGACGTAATCACCCTCTACACGCCCGGCGGCGGAGCTTGGGGCTCAAGCGAGGATGAGCAGGCTCCCGAACCCAGGTAGCGCAGGTGGTCAAGAAACAACTGCTCGCAGCGGCGGATCACCTCATCGCGATTGGCGAAGTGCTCCAGCCTTTGCACTTCTTGACCTTTCTCAAACAAAATTAGGGTTGGCAAAGAGCGCACCCGATAGCGGCGCGGCAGCCAAAAATTGTCGTCTACATTCACCCGCAGTACTTTGACCGCACCTCCCCACTCGGCTACGAGACGGTCGGTAATCGGCTGAATGAAGCGACACAGGCCACACCAAGGGGCGCCGAAATCCACCAAAACCAACCCATCACTTGTCAAAAGTTCTTGATTAAAAGCATCTAAAGCAACTTGCAAGGCCATCACTCCCAAACTAAAGAAGTTCTTTGGGATCATGCTACCAGGCAACTCGGCTGGCTGCAGAAACCATTTGTGGATGGAAGGCGTAAAGAATCACTACAAAGCTGAACACCCCCAAATAGGCCCAGCGCAGAAACTCTCGCGGGCGCAGTTGCTGTCGCTTCTGCAGAATGGCCAAGCCGGGGATCACGGAGGTGCGCGCCTTGAGATCGCGGAAGGCCTGCCCGTATTTCCGCTCCAGGCGGTGATCCCCGTGCCAAACCGCAAACAGGTGGTAGGCAATGAGCCCAAGCGAGGTCACCGCCATAAAGCTGGAGCCAATCCACAGGGAATGGGCAACACACCAGATCACCTGGCCCACCATTTGGGGATGACGGGTGATGCGGATGATCCCGGTTTCAAACAGGTGGATCTCCGGCTTGCGAATGGCGGCGATCTCCAGCAAGTTGAAGGTGGCCGGATACAAAAAGAAAAAAGAGAGGGCAGACAAAAGAGCAACGGTGGTGCGAATGCCTGGGACGGCTTGGAGATCCCAGAGAATCACCCCGTCGTAGCGGTGGTTGAAAAAATAGATGAGCAACAGCGGTGCCAAACTGAGGCTCACCAGAGCAAAGAAGATGCGGTACAGACGGGATCCCAGCCGGCTTTCCCCCCAGGGTCGCAAGTAGGCCAGTCCGCTGTGAGCACAGGCAAATCCCAAGATTAGGGCCAGCATTGTCCAATGGGATCCGTACTGGCCCAGCTTCTGCAGAAAGTCGCTGAAGGGCGTGAACAGCATCTTTTGGATGACTCCTCTTCCGGTGTTGCTGTGGCTTATGCTTAAAAATAAGTTACATTAGGTTCCCCATGCTCAAAACTTTTTTTCTGCGTCTTGTCAGCCTGCTCCTGTCTGTAGCCCTTTTGCTGGGATCAGGGAGTTCAGTTGCTCAGGCTGCCCGTCTCACCGGCAAGTATTACGAAGACAGCATGACCTTGATCCAAACCCTGCGCACCGTCCTTTCCGAAGGGGATCCCCTGATGAACCCGGAAGAGGCGCGAGCGGAAGCCATGCAAGCCATCCAGGAGTTTTCTGGGCGCTACCACGGCCATCGCTACGACAAGCTGCAGTCTTTTACCACTTTGCGCACGGTGTTTAACACGCTGGCCTCCCAGTACCGCACTTCCAACCGGCCTCTCAACCCCGAAAAGGTGGAGCGGGTGCTGATGCAACTGGATCGGGCCGAATTGGCCCTGCGCCGAGAAGGTTGAGCTTTTTTTAGATTGGATCTCCCCGATCCAAATCACAGGCAAATCTCCTCGCTGTGGCCAAACTGTTCCCAGTCCCCGGAAGCCAGCATCTCCTCAGATGTCTTTTGTCAGATGTCTTTTGGAACCTGAAGGGGAAGAGTAAGGCTTTCTTGCTCATTTCGATTTTCGATTGAGGACTTGGGAGGTTGTGATGGTCAAAAATCGTTGGGCTTTGATCCCGCTGCTGCTGATGGTTGGGGCTGTTGCTTCTCACCCAGCTTGGCTCCTGTCTCTCCCAGCCCAAGGACAGGTCGTTGGGGCTGTCGAGGAGGGATCCCCGGGCCCCTTTTTTGCAACGGATGGCCTGGCCCTGCGGGGCTATGACCCGGTGGCCTATTTCATCGACGGCAAGCCGGTCAAGGGATCCCCAGAGTATGAATGGGAGTGGGGAGGGGTGACCTGGAGGTTTGCCAGCGCCGAGAATCGGGAGCGGTTTCGCAACGACCCAGAGCGCTTTGCCCCCCAGTACGGCGGGTTTTGTGCCTGGGCCGTGGCCCACAACTACCTTTACCCGGTGGATCCCTTTGCCTGGAAAATCGTCGATGACAAGCTGTACCTGAACGCCAACCAGCGGGTACAGCGTAACTGGGAGCGCGACATCCCCGGCTTGATCAAGAGGGCAGATGCCAACTGGCCAGCTTTGAGAAGCCGATAGGCCCAAGTCCCTCTGGCCTGGGGTTCAATGGGCGAGGCGCAGGGTCACCTTGATGCCAACTCGGTAGGGGCCGCTTTCGCAGAGTTCCAGCTGGCCTCCCATTTCTCTCAGGAGCCGCTCGCTTACCCGCCAGACGGCACAGCCCTCTGTTTGAATGGGCACATGGCATCGCCCCTCAAGGTTCCACCCCAGGCACAGTCGCCCCTCTTCTTCTGCGGTGGGATAGGGGTGCAAAGCCATCGAACCGTAGCGTAGGGTGCGGATGCCCCAGCGACACACTCCCAGCAGCGCCTGCACCAAGCCGTGGGGATCCGCCCAAACGGTGAGGCTGTCGGGGAGAAGGGGCACCTCAAAGGCCGAGGTGGGTTGTAGGGCCGGCCATTCGTAGCGAATGCCCTGATCCTGGGCCTGTAGGCGAGTTAGGCTGTACACATCCTGCAGGAGGGGGCGTAGTCGGGTCGGTTCCGGTCGCAGAGGTTGGATGGGCAGGTCATGGCGAGCCAGGCGGGTGTATTCCTCAAGCAGCTTGATCAGGCGCTCTACCGCCTCTTTGGCACTTTGCAGGTATTCCCGCTCCTCTTCGGGAGAGTCACATAGATCCGACAACACCAACTGCAGGGATCCCATCTGGCTGCTGAGGGGGTTGCGCAGCTCATGGCCGATGCTGACGAGCAACTCTTGTTGAAAGGCTCGCATCACCTCAGAGCGTTCAAAAGCAAACTGCCAATCCACAGCCTCTTGCTTGTCGGCAGAGGCAGCCTGCTGTAAGGGTGGGTCGGGTTTGGCTGTAGGCGAAGGCTCCCTCAAGAAGTGCTCCTGGCGAAGGACAGGGGATCCCATCCGTGCTCAGATCTCTGGGCTCGGAGCTTTAAGTTTTGGACAGTTCCGGCTCCGGCGATACCCCATCTTATGGGATCCTACCCTTTTCTATCCGACGAAGTGGGCGCTGACCACCCGTTCAATCCCGGCCAGATCTCGGTGAACTTGGATCTGCCGATAGCAGCCTCTAGCTTGCAACTGCTCCGCCACCCAAGGGGCTTGGCCTCGCATCACTTCCACCGCCCAAAAGGAGTTCGGGGCCAAGTAATCCGGTGCTGCTTGAATCAACAGCCGCAAGTGGGCTAGGCCGTCTTCTCCCCCATCCAGAGCTTGTCGCGGCTCGTGCAGTCGCACCTCTGGCATGAGCGAGGCCAGCTCGGCAGAGGGAATGTAGGGAGGGTTGGAAACCAGGCCGCGCAGCTGCCCCCGCCAGGGATCCAAAGGTACAAACCAGGATCCCAGCAGCAACTTCACCCGCTCCTGCAGATGGTGGGCTGCCACATTGTCTGCTGCAATAGCCAAGGCCTCTGGGCTAGAATCCACGGCCAGAAGCCGCAACTGGGGGTGCTGATGGGCCAACGCAATGGCAATCGCCCCGCTGCCTGTACCCAGGTCGGCAAAACAGGATCCCGGCGGCAGAGGATTGGCCTGTAGCCAAAGGGAAGCCTGCTCCACCAGCAGCTCGGTCTCCGGGCGTGGGATCAGCACCGCCGGCGTCACCCGCAAGCTCAAGCCCGCCCACTCAACTTTGCCCAACAGGTACTGTAGGGGGATGCGCTCTTCCACCCTTTGCCGCCAAAGGGCCTGCACCTCCTCCAGGGGATCCCCCTCCCCAGCCGGAGCGCGACCCATCAACCGCTCCAATGGCCCCCACCCCAGCCGTTCTTTGAGCAAAATCTCCACTTCCTCGGCAGGGATCCCAGCCGCTTTTGCCGCCCTCAGGGCTTGGGCACGCCACTCTGTTAACCGCTTCACCAGAGCAGACGGGGATCCCATCAGGGGCTTAGGTTAACGCTGAGGCTGGGGACTTGCAGAAGGATTGGCAGGCCGGGCCAGGGATTGGATATACTCCAGCGCCGAGCGAGAGGGGATAAAGGCAATTTTCTGCACATCGGCCTGCGCGTCGGGAGCCAACATGCGCTCCACCACAATGGCCAGCGAGGTCACTTCAATCTGGGTCTTTCCAACTACATCCGGGTTCTGCGCTGCCGCTCGATCCAAGGCCCTCCGCAAATCGTTGCGGTCGAAGAAGAAGGGCACCACCTCATGGCCATCCTGCTCGATGGTCAGCAGCCCCTCTCCGGAGCGGCCATAGAACAGAGGCACACCAATCGCTTCTGCAGGCACATCTTGACCGGTTTCCTTCAGCACCTGCTTGGCTGCTTCCACATCAGAAGCCCGAGGCACCACCTCAAAATACAGGTCACTATTCTTGGCGCGCTCCTCTTCCGATTTTTCGTAGGCATACCCCAGCGAGAGAGGCACCACCCGGGCTTGACTGGCTATCTCGGGGTTGCTGGCTTTCACCTGCTCCAACATTTGTTGGGCCTGGGCCTGATCCAGCCAGAAGGAAACCACTTGGATGGTGCGGCCATCTCGCTCCACATTGGCGACAACGGGGGTGCCGTTCTGAGACACAATGGCAAAAACAGGCACCAGATTTAGCCGCTCCGCCACCTCTTGCCGGCTCATGGGGCCTGCGGCTGCCTGAGCCAGTAGGGCATTCTCCTGAGCCCAAACAGGAGTCACAGCCAAACCCCCCCAAGCTGTTCCGATCAGGATCCCGGCTACGCCGCCCACCTGAGCTGCACAGCGGCAGAGGGAGCGCACAGGCGATACTACATTACAACGCGTCATTCTCATCTCAACTCCCGGCATCGCGCCTTGTTCTGGTTGCTATGGGGTCAGCTTCCTAAGTACTAACCAACAGCCTGGGGCAAATCAAAAGCTGCCTAGATTAAACCCGCTCAACAGGGCTTAGGCTAGCGATGCGGCACACTCTCAGCCTTAGGATCCCGGTTGGCCATCGCTGACAACACCCCGGCACACCTATCTTGAAGAGCGCTCTTGGGCCACCCTAGAAGCCAAGGTTAGAACATCTGCTCGACCTCTGTCGAGGGGCAAAGCCCCTGTTTTGGGTGGGGATCCCGCATCACCCAATACTATATACGGAGTCGCATACAACTGATCCACGCTAGATGCAGATCCCTCCGAGGGTTGTGTACCCAGCTCTCCCATAAAACGCTGCCTATTCCAGCCTTGTTCGGCGGTGTCCTGATGTAGCCGCGCAAACGTGGCAGCTGCTGTTAACTTTTGTTAAGGTAGGGGTGC
>NZ_JANSIC010000060.1:3223-12607 GCF_047461955.1 Synechococcus sp. R55.7 | reverse complement strand
TAGGATGATTTGCCCTTCTTGTGCATCGACAACCCTACGGATTTGTTAGGCAAGACACTCTTGGACTTTAAGGGATCCCACGGAAAAAGAATCTCTACTTTGCGAAACTTTGCGAAGCACTTTTGGGTAGAGATGAGGACGACCCGGAAAACTGGCTCTCGGTTCCCTGCGCACGCTCACCAACCGCCAAAACATCCTGCCCCAACTGGCTGGGGATCCAGCCGCATCGGGTTGCCCAGCAGAAGTGTTGCCATAGACCCGCGAGAGAGTTCTGTTGTTTGACGGGTTCGGTCTGCTGTGGCCTTCTGTTAAAGAACGGATGCTACCGCTCCATAGGTGGGCATGCTCTATTTTGGGATGAGCCCCCTTATAATGAACATTAGGAATCCAACTGTCCCTGCTGTCCCTCCGCCTGGCTGGGTGCTCTTCGCAACCTGGAAAGGGGCAACCGAGCCGCAAAGTCTGGGATAACTGCTGTTACGTTTTGAGAGGAATCCATGTCTCTAGTTTTTAACCTGGTGAAGCGTTTGCAGCTCATCCTGCTCAGCCTTGTGGTTGGGGGGTTGGCTGTGGCGTTCTTGTCCAACCCTGCTGCTGCCGAGACCTACATTGTCAAAATGGGATCTGACAAGGCCCAGTTGGTCTACGATCCGCCTTCTCTCACCATCAACCAAGGGGATACCGTTCAGTGGGTGAACAACAAGGTCTACCCCCACAATGTTGTCTTCGACAAGGTGCCCGGTGGAGATGCGGCTTTGGCGGCCAAACTCTCCCACAAGGCACTGCTCACTGCTCCTAAGCAGGTGGTGGAGTCGGCTTTTGTCGATGTTCCTCCAGGTGAGTACACCTACTACTGCACGCCCCACCGTGGGGCCGGAATGGTTGGCAAGATCATCGTGAACGGCTAAATCCACACCCCAAGTGCTGAACTTCTAGGGATCCCACTTTTGGTTTTGCCTTGCTGGACAGGGATCCCTGCTCTTAGCATGAAGGGTAGCCCTCTCAGGAGCGGGAGGGCTTTTTGGCGAATGAATACGCATCTAACCGGCTTGTCTTCGAGCCGCACAAGTTTAGTCCACAAACGGGTTCTCTATGACCACCAGCGTTAAAGGTTACCTGCTCTTGGCCGTTTCCTGCCTCAGCGCCATTGCTGCTGTTGGCTCAATTTTCGAGTTGGCTTCTGGCGAGCCGGATTTTGGCGTCGGCCCCACCAGCATCATCTTGGTTGTCGCTGCTCCATTGGCTGTTTGGCTGTTTCAGGCTGCGGTTGGAGCGGCACGGGCCGGCAATACGGCCGGAAAGGGGAGCAAAAAGAAAAAATGAGGAGACGGTGAGAACCCTGAGCAAATGGATATGGAGTCAGCGGGTTTGCTTCAAAGAGACTTCTGACTCCCTCTCGATTTCAGTCAGTTGGTGAAACTCCGGCAAGAGCTCCCGTTTCTGCACGGCTCCGAGCGCCGATTCCAAGCCGGCGGTAGCTAGGGTACAACTGGAGCCAGAACCATTCAGTACGGTCTCGGTAACCTGTCCGTTTTTGTCGATCCGATATTCCACCTTGATGTACTCAGGCATCGGCACTCCGCTTGTTACCGAACAACAACGGGTTCTTCCCCATTCTAGTTCTTGCTTCCTTTTCCTGGGCTAGATCTGGCTGGGCTCTATGGCTTCTGCTCGTCCCCCCTTCCAGGCTGCCAAAAGGGATCCCGGGATCCGGCGAGACCTCGGCTTGGGCGTGGGGGCATTGGTGTGTGTGGTGCTGATCGGCACCCTCTGGTACCACGGGGTGGAGCAGTGGCCTTGGGTGGAAGCTTTTTACATGACCGTTATCACCCTAACCACCGTGGGCTTCATGGAGGTGGGGCCGCTGGGGGAGCGGGGGCGTTTATTTACGGTGGCCTTGATCCTGATGGGGGTCTTGAGCATCGGCTTCATGGTGAATCGCTTTACAGAGGCCCTCATCCAGGGACATTTTCAGGAAGGGATCCGGCAACGGAAATGGAAGAAACAGATGGAAGCGCTGAACAACCACTACATCATTTGCGGTTTCGGGCGCATTGGCCGGCAGGTGGCCCAAGAGTTTCGAGCAGAAGGGGTGCCATTTTTGGTGATCGATCAGTCTGCTGAGGCGATTCAGGTGGCTCAAGAGCTGGGATATGTGGCTCTCCAGGGGGATAGTACTCTAGATGCCACTTTGCTGGAAGCGCGGGTGCAACAGGCGGAGGGGCTGATTGCCGCCCTGTCTTCCGATGCCGAGAACCTCTACGTGGTCTTGTCGGCCCGCACCTTGAACCCCCGCATTCGCACCATTGCCCGCGCCAATACGGAGGAGGCTTTGCAAAAACTGCAGCGGGCGGGCGTTGCCCATGCCATTTCTCCCTACATCACGGGCGGAAAACGCATGGCGGCGGCTGCCTTACGCCCCCGGGTTGTGGACTTTGTGGATGGCATCCTTGTCGGTCGGGATCGCACTTTTTACCTAGAGGAGTACGAGCTGGCAGCCCAAGAATGTCCTTATGTCGGGCAAACCCTACGGAAAGCCGATTTGCGCAACCGATCCGGAGCTTTGGTGGTGGCGATTCGACGGGCGGATGGCCAGTTGATCGGTGGCCCCAGCGGAGAAACCCTGTTGCAGCCGGGGGATCTGCTGCTGTGTATGGGCACTGCAGAGCAGTTGCGTCGGCTTGGACAGTTGCTCTATCCACGCCCGTAGCAGCCCGTTCTCCACCTGGGTAGCCTGGCTCAAATCCGCCTCAGAATACTGGGGCCATGAGAGTCGGTGCCGCAGGTTTTCAAAAGTCCGTAGGTCTCGGCCAGCTCTTCGGCTTTCTCCGTCACTTCCGGGCTAGGGATCCAAATCTCCGGGTTTTTGTAGGCGTAGTAGACCTCAAGGCCATCTATTCCCAACTCCGCTGCGGCTGGGACAATTTCCTCTGCAGGCAGGCAATAGCGAAAGGGATGGGCCAACACCGCCAAGCCTCCTGCCGCTTGAATGGCCTGGATCGCGTCGGCGGCGGGCAAGCCGGGAACCTGCTCCCCTTGGGCAAAGGGATCCAGGACACCATCGGTGGGATCGAAGCCGTAGCCCAGAATATGCACTTCACAGCCCAACAGGTTTGCGGTGATCTCGATCCCCGGCCACAGGATGGGGTCGTCGGGACGATCCAAGTGGGCGCGGGCTCGTTCGTAGCCCTTCAGGGTGTGGTGATCGGTGATGGCTAGGCCCTTGAGGCCGTGCCGGCGCGCCTGCTCCGCCAGATCCACGGGATCCATCTGCCCATCCGAACAACGAGTGTGTAGGTGAAAGTTGTACTGCAAGGGACAAGAACGAGGGCCAACCCCCTGTAGCACCTGCCGCAACTCCCCAGCAGAAGGCACCACGCAGGGATCCCGTTCCAAGCTGACAACCATAGCCACCCTTGGGTTCTGAAGTTTTATTAAGCATGTCCCCCCATTGTAGCCAGGGGCAAGGGTCAGTGCTATGGGTCAAAGACTACTGAGCTGGGGGCTCAGAAGCCGTGGGCCAATACTTCCTCGGCGGCGCGAGTTCCCGCCCCTGGGGTGAAGTCGCTGTAGCCCACGGTGTGTAAAGCTGACTCCAGAGCAGCCAAGGTCATCAGCACATCGCGGTCACTCACAAAGCCCAAATGGCCAATGCGGAAGATTTTGCCCTTGAGGTGGTCTTGTCCAGCGGCAAGGGCGATGTCGAAGTGTTTCTTCAAGGTGCTGCGGATGGTGTCAGCGTTGATCCCTTCGGGAGCGAGTACAGCTGTTACCGAAGGACTGGCCGCTGACTCTGGATCAACCAAGAGCTTTAGCCCCAGAGCCTTGACGCCAGCACGGGTGGCCTGGGCCAGCTTGGCATGACGCCGGTAGATGGCTTCCAACCCTTCTGCGCGCATCATGCGCAGGGTAACCTGCAGGGCGTAAAACAGGTTCACCGCCGGTGTAAAGGGAGTGGTGCCTTGGCGCAGGGCCTTTTGCGCCAGCTTAAAGCTCCAGTAGTACTTGGGAAACCTAGAGCGCTCCGTAGCGGCCATGGCCCGCGGGCTGACGGCCACAAATCCCAGCCCTGGTGGGATCATATAGCCCTTCTGGGATCCCGAGGCCACCACATCCAAGCCCCATTCGTCCATTAACACCGGCATTGCCCCCACGCTGGTGACCCCATCCACCAGGACGAGGGCTTCCCCGTGCTCGCGGGCAGCAGCAGCAATGGCTTGGACATCGTTGGCTACGCCGCTGGAAGTCTCCGAGTGGGTGAGGATGACGGCTTTGATGGTTTTTTCCCGGTCGGCAGCCAGCTTTTCTTGGAAGATCTCGACGGGGTAAGGGATCCCCCAGGGGGTTTCCACCCGCTCACACTGAAGGCCAAACTGCTCGGACATTTCCGCCCAGCGCTCCCCAAACTTGCCGTTCACCCCCACCAAAACCCGATCCCCAGGGCTGAGGGTGTTGAGGATCCCGGCTTCCATAGCGCCGGTGCCACTGGCGGAAAAGACAAACACATCTGAGGTGGTTTGGTGCAGCCAGCGCAACCCATCGGTGACCTCTTCCAAAATGGCGGTGAACTCTTTGCTGCGGTGCTCGATGGGCCCCCGTGCCATCGCCAGCAGAGCACTCTCGGGAACGGGAGTGGGGCCGGGGATCATCAATATCAGCTTGTCTTTCATGCTTGCCCTGCTTGGGATGCAAGTAAGGTTTAAAAGGTGGCGGCCAGATTCGAACTGGCGCATAGAGGTTTTGCAGACCTCTGCCTTACCACTTGGCTACGCCACCCCATTGCTCAACTGGGCGCAGATATTGTATCCGAAAAGGGGATCCCCCTTCCAGTAACCAAAAGTAGCAGTTCCCAGCTCAGCTAGGCCTCAACCCTTTCTTCCTGCACCTTTAACAGACGGGATCCCAGCAGGCGCTGCAGCCAAGGAGCCAGAAACTTGCGGTTGGCCAACTGCTGCTGGGGATCCTGAGTTTCCAGAGGGAAGGGGGCAAGAGCCCGCAGGGCGGCAGTGGTAACACAGAACATGGCCTTTTGGAAGCTAAGGCAGATTTTCACCCGCAGGTCATCATCCCCGCGAGGCTGGCGGCGGTAGTGCTCTCGCAAGTAGGGGGGCAGGTGGCGCATCATATCCTGCATCAACAGGGTAGGCGGGATCCCAGCGCTGCCTACCGGCAGCGGATCGGCGTAGAGGGCGCCGTAGGCAAAGTCAGCCTGCTCAGCCGGGATCTGGTGGGCCTGGGCGTTGTAGGAAACCGTGCCCATAAAGGGAAAGGAGCGGAAAAACACCGCTTCCACATAGGGGATAGCCGTATCTGATAGGAAAGTCAGACCCGCCGAGAGAGGGATGATCTCGTAGCGGCGGCCCCAGATGCAGGGAGCGTAGGTGATAGGCTTGTCGGCAGCTGCCACCAACCCCTGCTGGATGTGAGCCACCACGTCGGGAATGGTGAGGTGGGGTTCTGTCTCAGAGCGCTTGGCCAGCGCCAGGAAAATATCGCTCATCACCCGCCAAAACTGGCCCAAGCCGCTGTACATAGCCAGCATGCGCACCTGTTCTAGAGCAAAGTCGGGAAACAAGATCCCCAAGCCCTGCAAGAAGGGATTGAAGCGGATTTTGGCCCGGATGGCTCTCTTGGCCCGCTCGACAAATTCAGGGGTATCCAGGTAGCGGTCTAGCCCCCCTCCCCCATGCCAGAGCATAGCCTTCATGCAGTATTCGGCAAACTCGTAGTTGATGCGGTCATGCCACAGGTAGCGCAGCCATTTGCCCAGGGTAATCTCGCCGTTGAAATACTTGAACGCCGGAAAAAGCTCCAAAAATTGGTGGTCGGCAATAAAGATCAAATTGCGCGAATAGGCATCCAGCACCTCGCCGTAGCTATGCAGGATGCCAATGACCTCTAGGCGATTGGCAGGGGCATCCGGCACAAGGGCTCCCCCTGCCTCTAGGCGCTGGACAATAGGAGCCAGTTGCAGTTGCTCCAGAGGAGATAAGCCGGCCAGAAAGAAGCAGGAAGGAGCAGGAGCAAGAGTGGCAGTCATGGGAGCAAAAGAAACTCCGTCGATCTCATCAAATCATCAAAAGGAAGACAACCCAAACTGAAAGGCAGTGACCAGTCCTGCAACACCAGCTAGGTTAGCCTTGGCCAAGGCCAAGGTGGTGGACTCCACCCAGCGGGTTGCCCAGCTAGGCTGCAGGCCCAGTAACACCACCAGCGTTGCCAAAACAACAGCAGGCAGGCGCTCTTCAGTGGCGTGGCGTTGCATGGCTATGGCCACTTGCGAGAGGCGCCCAAAAAAGACACGGTTCACCATCAGCAGAAAATAGGCCGCCGTCAATCCCGTCCCCACCATGCACAGGAGCGTTTGCAGGGGAAAGACGGCAAAGCTGCCCCGAAAGAGGGTGAACTCAGCTATAAAGCCCACCATGCCCGGTGTGCCGCCACTGGCCATCACCCCTAGCACCATCAAGCTGCCAATAAGCGGTAAGCCCCGCTCCGGGTTGAGCAATCCCCGCAGCAGCTTGAGATCCCGTGTGCCGGTGTTGGCATAGACGGCTCCCACCAGAAGAAACAGCAGCGAGGAGATGAGGCCATGGCTGACCATCTGAAAGATGGATCCCACCAGGGAGAGGGGAGTGGCTGCTGCTACAGCCAAGAGGATGTAGCCCATGTGGGCAATGGAGCTGTAGGCCACCAGCTTTTTCATATCCTGCTGCACCAAGGCGTTCAGGGATCCATAGAGCACGTTAACCACCGCCCAACCGGCCAGCCAAGGCCCGGCTTGATCCCAGGCATCCGGCAAGAGCTGCAGGCCAAAGCGCACCAGGCCGTAGGTGCCCAACTTCAAAAGCAAACCCGCCAGCAACACGGAAATGGGGGTGGAAGCCTCCACATGGGCATCCGGCAACCAGGTGTGGAAGGGCACCAAGGGGATCTTGATGGCCAGGCCCAGCAGAATGGGAATGAGCAACAGGGTTTGTTGCACCAGGGGCAAGGGGTGGGCCTGCAGGACGGTATAGGTAAAGCTGTGGGCATCGCTCAGCCAACTGAGGCCGAAAAAGCCAATCAAGAGGAGGATCCCCGACAGAGCGGTGTAAACCAAAAACTTGGTGGCGGCATAGGTGCGGCGCGGCCCTCCCCAGATGGCGATGAGCAAATACAGGGGGATCAGCTCCACTTCATAGAACAGGAAAAACAGCAGCAAATTCTGAGCCAAAAAAGCTCCGGCCACCGCTGCCGCCAGCATGAGCACCAAGCTGTAGTAGAGGCGGGGCCGCTCCACCTGGCCGCTGGCCC
This sequence comes from Synechococcus sp. R55.7, assembly GCF_047461955.1. NCBI lineage: Bacteria > Bacillati > Cyanobacteriota > Cyanophyceae > Synechococcales > Synechococcaceae > Synechococcus > Synechococcus sp. R55.7. The sequence continues at coordinate 5,311 of NZ_JANSIC010000060.1, read as the reverse complement.
AAATAGCCATCAACACCAGTAGCCCGGTCATCACCACCAAAGGCAGAGAGATCCCATCCACTCCCACCTCATAAACCAAGCCCAACTGGGGGATCCAGGCCATCCTTTCCGCCAATTGCAGGGATCCAAGGTGGGGGTCAAAGATCAGCAACAGCCCCGCGCTCAGGCCAAACAAAACCCACCCAAACCCCAAGGCCAAAGCCCGGTGCAAGCCCTTCCCCGCCTGCTCGGGAATCAACCCAATCAAGATGCTCCCCAACAACGGGATCCCAATCAAAAGGCTCAACATGGCTCTCTCCCATCAATAGGCCAACCCCAAATGGGGCGAACGCAGTAGCCAAGCTGTAACCAACACCATCCCGATGACAATCACCAGCACATAGAGTTGCATCCGCCCCGACAGGGTGTACTTGAGGGCTTCGCCGCTGAAGAAAAAGGCCAGGCTCACCCCGTTCACCAAGCCGTCCACTCCGTTGCGATCCAGCCACTCCAATCCGCGGGAGAGGGCGCTGACCGGTTGCACCACCAGGGCTTGGTAGAGGTGCCCCGTGTAAAAGTCGTGGGCCAGCAGATCCTGCAACTCCGGCCAGGGCAGATATACCCTCCGTTGGTCCCCCCAGTACAGCCAGCCGCCAATGGCTGCCCCCACCAGCCCAGCAGCCGTCAGCAGAGCCGCCATCCACCTCAGCTGCGGGTTCCAGTCGGGATAGAGCCCCCAGCGCCCCAACAGCCAGGGCATGAGCAAGGTTTGCACCGTCAGGATGCCCATGGGCAGAGCCATCAGCCAGCCCACCTCAGGGGCCCGGCGGGTTTTGGGTTGAGGGGATCCCAAAAAGACCAGGCCAAACACCCGCGCCAGGTTGAGAGCCGTCAGCCCATTCACCAGCAGCAGCACCTCCACCAGGGCCGGCTGCACCCCGCTGTAGACCAGCGCCAGGCGGGTCAGCGTCCAAAAGCACCCTAGGGGCAGCAGAGCCACCATCCCCAGGGATCCCACGGCAAAGGCGGCAACTGTGGCCGGCATGCGGCTGCGCAGGCCCCCCAGCTCTGTCAAATCTTGGGTAGAGGTGGTGTAGATGAGGGATCCCACCCCCATAAACAGCAGCGCCTTAGCCAAGCCGTGCATGAGCAGCAACTCCAGGGCCAGCTCCGGCTGCTGCATTCCCACTGCCACAAACACCAACCCCAAGTAGGCACTCGTGGAGTAGGAGAAGGTGCGTTTGATATCGATTTGCGCCAAGGCCACCAGGGATCCGCCCAGGGCTGTGATCGTGCCGATGGCCACCAAGACCCCATCTGTAACTGGCGATAGGGCCAGTAGCGGTTGCAGCTTAATCAGCACAAAAGCCCCGCAGGCCACCACCGCCGAATTGCGCAGGATCGAGGCCGGGTTGGGCGCTTCCATCGCCTCGTCCAGCCACAGGTGCAGCGGAAATTGAGCGCATTTGCCCAAGGGCCCTGCAATCAAAGCCAACCCCATCAAAGCCGCCCAGGTGGGATCCAAGCTAGTCGTAGCCGCCCAGTCCCGCAGGCCGGAAAAGGTCAAGGCCCCAGAAAAGTTGGAAATTGCCACCACCCCCATCAGCAGCAACAGATCCCCTACCCGCTTGGTTAAAAAAGCATCCCGCGCCGCCGTCACCACCAGAGGCTGGGCGTACCAAAAGCCCACCAGCAAATAGGTGGAAAGGGTGAGCATCTCCAGCAGGGCATAGCTGAAAAACAGCGAGTCGCTGAGGGCGATCCCTGTCATTCCCCCCTCGAAAAAGCCCATCAGGGCGGCAAAGCGACCCAGGCCCCAGTCCCTATCCAAATACCCCAGCGCATAGATCTGGGCCAGCAAGCTCAAACCGCTGATCCAGACGACGGCCCCCATTGTCAGGGGCGAGATCTCCAAAGACAGGGTCAAATCCAGATCGGCCACCCGAAACCAGGGGTAGTTCAGGATCTGGGGATCCCGACCCCAAACCTGCCGCAACAGCCAAAGGCCATGGGCAAAGGCGGCAAAAGTCAGAAGGATGTTGAGGTAAGCTGCCGGGCGCGGGCCACTGCCCTTGACCCACCCCGTTGCCCAGGGAATGGCCAAAGCTG
>NZ_JANSIC010000060.1:0-3123 GCF_047461955.1 Synechococcus sp. R55.7 | reverse complement strand
GGGCGCGGGCCACTGCCCTTGACCCACCCCGTTGCCCAGGGAATGGCCAAAGCTGTTCCCGCCCACCCATAGCAAGGGATCCACCAACTGCTCTCCAACCCCAAAAGGTTTGACATCATTAAATGCTAAATAAAACGGAAAACTGGATCCAACGGAAATCAGTCAGGCTTTTGAATCGCTCGTTCTCTATTTCACGATATACCTGGCTCGAACGGTTCCAAAACCGGGCCGGATGGCTTGAGCCAATCTCGAAGTTGAGCGGCAATGCGCCGGGCGGCCCCTGGGGATCCCATGCGGCGGCGTCCATGGGCCTGCAACTCAGCCGCGTAGTTGGGATCGGCGGCCAGGCGTTCCAGAATCCGGCCAACCACGGCGGGAGCCTGCTCCACTGAGGTCAGGTGGACGGCGGATCCCAAAAGACGGGTCTGCGCTTCAGCAAAGCGCGGGGTAAACTGGGGCCCTTCTCCCGGCAGGGTTACCACCGGTTTTCCCAAGCCTACACATTGCTCGGTAGCCGTTCCCGCCATGGCCAGCACCACTGTTGCTCGTTGGGCACAGGCCCCGAAGTCCCCCCAAACCAGAAGCACATCGCTGCGCTGAGATGGGATCCAAGCCTGAAGCGGGTCTCGCTCCAGGTTGGGGCTGAGGGCAGCATAGACTTGCAGCTCCTTTGGGAGCCGCTCCACCACCTGCATCATCAGAGCCCAGTTGCGATAGGCTTCCGGCGGACGGGATCCGGGCAAGAGCAGCAAGGCCGGTCGGTGGGGATCCAAAGGCAATGTCCCGCGTGGCTCTAGGCCATCCATCATCGGGTTGCCCAGGTAAAAGGCCCTTAGGCCCCGTTTTTGCAAAGCTGTAGCCGTCAGCTCATCCCGCAAAAAAGAACCCAGGCAGCGTCGGTGGGCCATCAGCCAGCGCTCCCAGGGCAGGTAATCGGAAATCGGCTGCCCAAAAGGGATCCAGGGGCGTCGGTAGGGCCCCCGTTCATCTCGCCAGTAATAGTCCGACTTGGCCGTGCCCACAAAGACGTAGGGGATCCCGCTCCACCATGCCATCAGCAAGGGCACAATATCCCCCACGGCCAGCACCAGGTTCCTCTGGGCTGCTGCCCGCCGAACCAACGCCAATTGCCGCCCCGTCAGCCCCAGCAAACCGGCCCGCAAATCCCGCCACAACTGCCGCCAATCCTGATAAATAAACCCCCCCGACGGCATCACCTGGGCAATGGGCAGCAGGGGGATCCCTTGGCGTTGGTAGGCTGTCCCTTCTCCCACAATCGGCAAGGCTTGCACCGGGATCCCCAGTTGGACTAGGGCAACAGCAAGGCGACTGCCCACCTCATCTTCCCCGTGTCCATTGCTCAGACACAGCACCTGCGGTGGATTCGTTGGATTCCATTGGGTTTCCACAGCTTGCCGTAGGCGCAATCTGGGCTGAATCAAGAGGGATCCCCCAGCTCACCAGAAATCTCCTCATAGAATAGAGCCAATCCAAGAGGGGAACCCGGGAGATGATCCGAAATGAGCGACAACGAGCCGAGCTTATTGCAGCGGTAGAAGCCCTTCAGCTGGAAGGCCCCTACTTTATAGAAGAGCGCCTCGCCCGCCATCGCGGCCCTTTCTTGCGGGCAGTGAAAGATGTGCCTGTAGGGGGAACTTGGTGGGAGATCCGCTACTTTCCCGCCTGCGAGCGCTATGCTTGGGCCTACTTGCCGGAAGGGGCCGGCCCACGGGCCTTCGCCTGGGGACACACGCCGCAGCAAGCCTTTCTTAACGCCTTATGGCATCACCCTCTTTCTCCTCAGGGCCAAGGACAGCCTCAGGGAAACCATTCCGATTTACAGTGAATTGACTACTCTCCACCCTACTGACTTGCTTCCGGCTAAGGGTAGGACGGGGCTTTAGGCGCATTTTTTTGGTAAAAATTAAGCAACTCTCTTCCCACGTATAGGGAACATGAAACCCCAGGCCGTCGCCCGTATTCTGGATGCCAACCTCGATCGAGCTCGTGAAGGACTACGGGTATTGGAAGAATGGTTTCGTTTCGGCCTGGAAGAGGGAGAGCTCTCTGCCGAATGCAAGGCCATGCGCCAAGCCCTAGCCCGCTGGCACAGCGATCCCCTGCGTTTGGCCCGCGATACCCCCGCCGATCCAGGCACCCAGATCTCCCACCCCCAAGAGGAGCAACGGCGGGATCTCCGCCACCTCTTGCAAGCCAATTGCAGCCGTGTGCAAGAAGCCCTGCGGGTGTTAGAAGAATACGGCAAGTTGGCCGAATCCCACCACTGGGTGGCCCCTGGCCTGGCCAAGCTGGCCAAAGACATGCGCTATCGGCTCTACGTCTTGGAAAGTGAACTGCTGGGCGGATCCCTGCGGCAGCATCTCCTGACAGCCCATCTTTATTTAGTGACTAGCCCTGTGCCCCACTGGCTAGAGGTGGTGGAAAAATCCCTGCGGGGCGGGGTGACCCTGGTGCAATATCGCCGCAAAAACCTCCCCGACGGCGAGATGCTGCGGGATCTCAAACAGCTGCGGCAGCTGTGCGACCGCTACCAGGCGCTGATGATCGTCAACGACCGCGTGGATTTGGCTCTGCTCAGCCAGGCAGATGGGGTACACCTGGGCCAGACGGATCTGCCGGTGGCTGAAGCCCGACAACTGCTGGGATCCCAGCGGCTCATTGGCCTGTCCACCACCAATGCCGAGGAGTTGGCCCAAGCCCTGAACAGCGACGTGGACTACATTGGCGTCGGCCCCGTTTACCCCACCCCCACCAAAGCGGAGAAACCCCCTGCCGGCCTGGAGTACGTGCGCCTGGCTGCCGAGAAAGCCCACCTGCCCTGGTTTGCCATCGGCGGCATCGATCCCCACAACCTGCCCGAGGTGCGTCGAGCTGGGGCCACCCGTGTAGCTGTGGTGCGGGCTTTGATGGAAGCTGCCGATCCCACCCAGACAGCCCGCACCATGCTGGCCGAACTGCAAGGGATCCCTGCCCTATCCTAAAGATCAACCGTGAAGCTCAACCGTGAGCATTTTGCTGCTTATTGGCTGTTCCAATCCAAATGGTTTCTGAACAAGTGAGAGGAAGATGAAGTAAGGATGTTCTAAACTCCAGAGGCGATGA
>NZ_JANSIC010000059.1:0-12658 GCF_047461955.1 Synechococcus sp. R55.7 | reverse complement strand
CTGAAGACGCCCACGAAAGGATTCGAACCTCCGACACCTGGGACCGGAACCCAGTGCTCTAGTCCACTGAGCTACGTGGGCAATGCAACTGCATTAACCATCATATCTGCTGACTTTCAGTTCTGCCAAGGGGGCAAAGCTGCGGCGGTGCTGCGGGGTGGGCCCCAAGTTCTGCAACGCCAGTCGGTGCTCCCGCGTGCCATAGCCAGCGTTGGTGCGCCAGCCGTAGCCGGGGTACTGCCGATCCCAGCTCTGCATCAAGGCATCTCGCCAGACTTTGGCCACAACTGAAGCAGCGGCAATGGAGAGGCTGATGTGATCCCCCTTGACCAGGGCCGTTTGCCGGGATCCCAGCTCGGCCAGCGGCAATCCATCCAGCAAAATGTGTTCGATTGGATCCAACTTGGCCAAAGCCCGCTGCATGGCTAGCACCGTGGCCTGGCGAATGTTGAGCCGGTCGATCTCAGCAGCAGAGGCACTGCCAACGCCCACAGCCAAAGCCACCTGCCGAATCCGTTCCGCCCATTGAGCGCGTTGCTGCGGACGCAGTTGTTTGGAATCCCTCACTCCCTCCAGTTCTTTGGGATCCATCTGGGCCGGCAAAATTACCGCCGCCGCCACCACTGGCCCAGCCAGGGCTCCCCGCCCCACCTCATCCACCCCCGCCACCCGCAGGATCCCCTGCTGCCAAAGGGATCCCTCCCAGATCAAACTCGGCCTTGCCCGCTCCACCATACTCCCATGCCTGCCCCTGGGCTTGAGAGCAGCGCCTAACTGCTGCGGGAGCGCCGTCGCCTGGAGGCTGCTGGAGATTGCTGGGCAGGGCTGATCCCCAGTTCCGCGGCTGGCTCGGCCAAGCTGCTCTGCACGGCTGACGGGAACGATTCAGCAGAGGAGATTTCGGGTTCCGAGGGTTCGGGTGGAGAAACGGTATCCAGCGGCTCCTTCTCCTGCAAGGCATCCGGTTCGGGTGCAAACTCCTCTGTCTGAGAAGTTGCCTCAGTCTCCATCCTGGGCGGACTTTCCGCCTCTAGAGTTCCCGGCAGAACCACCCTAACCGCCGTGTCTCGGCCCCAAGGCGGCGGCTGGTCAAGCAGCAACAGCGGCGACAGCCCCAACTCCGAGTAGACCCGTTGTTGTAACGGGGTCATCTCCACGGTGACGGTTTGCCGTACCGGAGCCGGACGGCCTTCTGAGGACTCCGTCCCGCTGGCGCGAACGGTGCGGGCTGGGGAAGTGTGATCTTTGCGTGAGGCGGATTCTGCCTCTTCCCCAGGGCCAGAACGGCGGGGTTCTTGACGCTTTAGGTCTGCTCCGCCCCCTGGCAGTTGCATCGGCTCTGGGGCTTCCTCTTCTACAGGAGTATCCAGGCTCCGGGCAACGAGGCGCTGGCCAGTGCGGGGATCCCCCCAGTCTTCACGGGGACGCTTGCGTCCCGTTTCAACCCGTGGCTCTTCCTCCAGATCGTCTGAAGTCGTAAAGGGATCCGGGCTGGGGCGTCGTTGTCCGGGGGCAGAGCGCGACCGCCGCAGCAGCGCACGGCTATCGCCTCGAGACAGCCCATCGCTCCCCACTCGCAGGCGTGCCCGTTGGGGGTTGCCATCGCGGGGCAGGATCGGGCCGGCCTCTTCCTCATCCCCTCCTTCCGCCTCGGTGGGTAGCGTTACCGTCAGGCCGCTTTCTATTGTTAACAGATGCCCTGGCTCGGCCCCCGGCAAGCGGGCTAGGATCCCCAGCCCCTCACAGGTAGGGCAAGAATGGCCGAAGATCTCGTAAAGGCTTTGCCCCTGCCGTTTGCGGGTGAGCTCCACCAGCCCCAATTCCGACAGTTGGACCACCTGTGGGCGAGCTTTGTCGCTGGAGAGGGCCTTGTTAAAATGCTCCAAAACCAGCAACTGGTCGCGGCGGGAATCCATATCGATGAAGTCCACCACAATCACACCGGCAATGTTGCGCAGCCTCAATTGGCGGGCAATCTCGGTAGCCGCCTCACAGTTTGTCCACAGCACTGTCTCCCGAGAAGTGGCCGATTGGGTGAAGGAGCCCGAGTTAACATCAATTACCGTCAGGGCCTCGGTGGGCTCGATGATGATGTAGCCACCAGAGGGCAGATCCACCCGTGGCCGCAGCGCCTGCCGAATAACCGCGTTGACCCGAAAATACTCCAGAATGGGGGTGGGCTCGCGGTGGGCATCGACAACGACACCGGGGGGCATTTGGCCCTTGTTCCAGCCCTGCAGATAGCTACGGACTCGCTTCGCTCCTGCCGCAGAGTCGGTCACAATACGGTTCACATCGTCGGAGTAAACATCCCGCAGCACCCGCTGAATAAAGTCGTCATCCCGGTTGAGTAGCCCCGGCCCCCGTGCTGCCTGATACTGCTGTTGAATATCTTCCCAGAGTTTCTTCAATTGCTCCAGGTCGTCGATCATCGCTTCTTCGGACACACCTTCCGCTTCGGTGCGCACCAACAGGCCCATCTGCGGGGGTTTAATCAAAATGGCCAGCGACTTCAAACGGTTGCGTTCTTCTCGATCCTCGATGCGGCGGGACAGATGAACGCCTTTTCCGTAGGGTCGCAACACCAAATACCGCCCTGGAAAGGCCAAATCTCCGGTAAGCCTTGGCCCTTTGTTGCCGGTAGGCTCTTTCATCACCTGTACCAGCACCTTTTGGTGCGGCAAGACCAGCTCAGAAATCGAGGCATGACTTCGCTTGAGGCGCAGCGGGCCCAGGTCGCTGACGTGGATAAACCCATTGCGCTCTGCAGGGCCGATGTTGACGAAAGCGGCATCGATGCTGGGCAGAACGTTCTCGATGATTCCGACGTAAACGTCTCCCACTTGGTGAGCGCCGCTGGCGACGATCAGCTCCTGCACTTGATCTTCGGCGAAGACGGCTGCCACTCGATGTTGCTCGGCAATGACAATCTGCCTGGGCATTAACTTCCCTCCCCGCCCCAAGGGCACGCGGTTACGGGTTGAACCCTCATTCTGGCGAGGTGTTGTCCTTTTGCTGGGATCTGCTTAAGTTTCTTTGACCAGGATTGACTCATCATGGGGCTGTCCATTACCCTCAGCTCTGCTTTGACGCTTGGCTTTGTTTGCTCTCCAATGGGTGAGGCGAGTTTAAGTGCATGTGAACTACCCAATGCTGGCTCTGGTGGGTACAGCGGGGGGCTTCTGCTGATTGGAAGGAAAACTCATCGGATGGGATGAATGGATTCGGTGAGGTTTGCATGGAGATTCATGGATGGGCTCAATCGATAGGCTCAGGGAGCAAGACGGCTCCGCCTCGGGAGATCGAACGCTGGCCCATTGCAGAACCCCAGTTGTGCGGCCCAGCCTGTTCGCGAAAGCGTCGCGTAGCGATAGTCCACAACAAGACAGGGTTTGCGCGCGGAAAGAAGCACCTTCTCAGGGTAAAATTTTCTGGTTAGATCTGGGCTAGGTCGAAGAGGCACACTTTTCTGTTGCACCTATCGACTCGACCCCATCACGCCTGTTACCTGCCCTGGGTACTGAGTTAAGAGTGTCTCCATTCCAGAATCCGGCCCAGCTTTTGCCTGCTGCTCACCCCGCCCTTGGTCAAGTTGATGCTTGGCGAGCCCCACAGCGGCAGGAGCCAGCAATAGCAGCATTATAGCGCTTGTGGGATCCCTCAGCCCAGACAGACCCTTAGCCCTTGGGTTGCTCCCAGAGGAAGTGCTCAATCTGGATCGGCTAGGGGGTTCTCCCACAACAGACGCAGCCGCTTTGCCGTCTGCAATGTCCAGCGGGGCAACCCCAATGACTCGGCCATTTGAACCAGATGGGTGGGCCTCAGGTAGGCGCCGTCGTTGCGGCAACTGCCCCGGTAAAGGAGGCAAGCGCTGCCCTCGGGGGTCAGGCCCTGAAACTCTAGGTAGTAAAGCAGGGCGCGGGCATTGAAGGGAGAGGACTTGCCAGACTTGGAGGTTTTTTCAATCCAGATTTCCTGCGCGTCTAGGATCTGGGTGACCCAGGCAGGCCAAGAGGACTCCGTCCCGCTGCCGTGAACGGCTTTGGGCAACTCGCAGCTCACCGTAAGCTGATATTCGGCGGCGTAAACGGCTGCGGTGGCCGAGGGATCCCGAAGGCTAATTTCTTGGACGGCTTGGATGGGGATCTCCGGGGGCAGCTGTTCGCTCAGAAGGGCGCGCAGTTTCTCAGGCGTCAGAGGACCTTCAGGCCGATCCAGCAGCTCCAGATCCAGGATTTCGCCATAGCCTTCCTGGCCAATGGGCAGAGCGTTGGCGTTGGCCAGGCGGGGCATGGGGTGGTAGCCGCCGCTGAAGGCCAGAGGTAACCCCGCTCGCCGACAGGCCCGTTCCCACAGGCGCATGAGATCCAGGTGGCCCAGCCAGCGCAGATCCCCGGTTTTGCCGTAGGTGATGCGGAAACGCTGGGCAGGTGGCTCCGGCTCCAGGGGATCCGGGGTGGGGGTGGGTTTGCTCTGCAGGGGCGGGACGGGCGGAGGGGGAATGACGATGTTGTGGCCGAAGCCGGGGCCGCAGATGCCGCAGGCGGAGCAGCCCTCGAAGGAGCAGTCTTCCACGGTGAGGGCTTCCAGGGCGCGGCGGTAGTCTTTTTGCAGCCATTTTTTGTCGATGCCGGTATCGATGTGATCCCAGGGCAAGGGATCCTCCAGGCCCAATTCCCGGATGGGGAGATGGGCGCAGAGGGCGACCGGATCGGCGGCAGGATCCACCTCTTCGCCGCAGTAGGCCCTCACCCAGGCAGCGTAGGCGGCGTCGATGCTTTCCCACCAGGCATCCATGCCGGCACCGGCCCGCCAGGCCCGCTCGATCATGCGGCCTAGGGAACGATCCCCTTTGCCGATGAAGTCTTCCAGGATGCTGAAGCGGATATCGGTGAAGTGGGCCTTGACTCCCCGTAGCTGCCGCAGCTCCTTCTGCAGCAGGGCCTGCTTCCGCTGCACGTCGGCATAGTCTACCCGGTGCCACTGGAAGGGGGTGTGGGGCTTGGGGGTGAAGTTGGAGAGGGTGAGGGTAAATTCCACCCGCTTGCGACCCAGGGCTGCACATTCTCGCTGCAGCATCTCGACGGTGCGGGCGATCCCCAGGACATCGGCGTCGGTCTCGCCGGGCAGGCCAATCATGAAATAGAGCTTGATTTTGTCCCAGCCCTCTTGGACGGCGGTGCGAATGCCGCGAATCAAGTCGGCATCGGTGAGGCCCTTGTTGATGATGTCCCGCAGCCGTTGCGTGCCAGCTTCGGGGGCAAAGGTGAGGCCGGAGCGGCGGGATCCCTTCATGATGGCGGCAATTTGCTCATCAAAGCGATCCACCCGCTGGCTGGGCAGGGAAAGGGCAATGTGTTCTCTGAGGAGACGGTTGTGCAGCTCCGCTCCCACCGCCGGCAGGGAAAGGTAGTCGGAGCAACTGAGAGAAGAGAGGGAAAATTCGTTGTAGCCGGTCTTGCGCAAGCCCTGCACCACAGCCTCCACCACTGCTTCCGGATCCACATCCCGCGCTGGGCGGGTAAGCATTCCCGGCTGGCAAAATCGGCAGCCCCGTGTGCAGCCCCGCCGCACTTCCATCACCAGGCGGTCGTGGACGGTTTCCACCAAAGGCACCAGGCCGACGGAGTATTGGGGTTGAGGCAGGGCCACCCGACGGCGGATGCGCTCCGGCACCCCAGGCACGATGGGCCGCGGTGGGATCCCCTCGTAAAACTGGGGCACGTACACCCCCGGCACCTGGGCCAGCTCCAGCAAGACCTCTCGGCGGGGCTTGGACAGGGATCCGGCCAGCACTTGGCCAATTTCCGGCAGCACCTCTTCCCCATCTCCGAAGACGAAGAAATCGAAAAAGTCGGCAAAAGGCTCTGGGTTGGAGGTGGCGGTTGGCCCGCCGGCAAAGATCAGAGGGCACTCTTCCGGGGTAAAGGGCTGCCGCTCCCACCACTTGAGCGGGATCCCGGCTAGGTCCAGCATCTCCAGGATGTTGGTGCCCCCCAGCTCGTAAGCCAGGCTGAAGCCAATGATATGGAAAGCGCGCAGAGGGCGGCGGGACTCCACGGCAAAGAGGGGGATCCCCAACTGCCGCAGGCGGGCCGCCAGATCCGGGCCTGGCAAGTAGGTGCGGTCACACAGTTGATCCGGCTGGGCGTTGAGGATGTTGTAAAGGATGAGGTGGCCTAGGTTGGAAGCTCCCACCTCGTACAACTCTGGATAGCTCAGCACCCAACGCACCCGTGCCGAATCCCAAGGACGGTGGACGGCGCCAAACTCTTTGCCCAAGTAGCGGGCCGGCCGCTGAATCTCAGGGGTAAGCAGGCGATCCAGATCGATGGGACTCAGATCAGTTTGCGCGGTAGCTGGAGAAAGCATTGAGATCCGCCGAGACGTTGACACAGTCACTGATCTGACTCTAGCCGAACTTTTCCAGCAACCCAAACGAAGGGAGAAGCACTTTGCCCCTCTGAGCCCCTAGGTTACAGCCATATCCATTTTGAATGAGCCCGAGGAATGCTCCTCAACCCCTATTCTCGCAGCCAACGGGTGGTGCCATCTTTTTGATCGATGAGGGTGATGCCGAAGGCTTTCAACTGATCCCGAATGCGATCGGCTTCGGCAAAGTTTTTGGCCTTGCGGGCTGCCGAGCGCTGCGCGATCAGCTCCTCGATTTTTTTAAAGTTAAGTTCCCCATTTGTAGCTGCTTCTTTGGATCCCTCGAATTCAGAGAATGAGGGCCAACAGAATCCCAAAGTAGCCAAAATCTCCAGCAAGGCAGCGCTTTTTTGTTTGAGGGCCTGGGGCTCCAGATGGGTTTGGCCTTGATGGGTGAACAGGTTGTGTTCGCGGGTGAGTTCTTTGGCCAATTCAAAGGCGATAGCCAGCGCTTCAGGGGTGCCAAAATCATCGTCCATAGCAGCTTGAAAGGCTTGCATGGCCTCAGCATCAGGGGATCCCTTTTCTTCTTTGCAGAAGTGCTGGGCACAGTGGATCCCTTTCTGGAGGGTTTCCCAGCCACGGCTAGCCGCCTGCATGGCTGCCTCGGTGAGATCTATGGGGCTACGGTAGTGGGTCTGCAACAGAAACAGCCGCAAGGCCATGGGGTGATAGACGGCGAGGGCCTGTCGCAGGGTGGTGAAGTTGCCCAAAGATTTGGACATTTTCTCGCCGTTGATGTTGAGAAAACCGTTGTGCATCCAGTACTTGGCCATCGGCTTGCCGGTGATTGGCTCCGATTGGGCCAGCTCATTTTCGTGGTGGGGGAAAATCAAATCTGCCCCGCCGGCGTGAATGTCGATGTGATCTCCCAGGGTCTCCCGCACCATGGCGGAACATTCGATGTGCCAGCCCGGTCGCCCCCAACCCCAAGGGGAGGCAAACCCCGGCTCAGAAGGGGGGGCCGCTTTCCAAAGGGCAAAGTCGAAGGGATCCTGTTTGTCGGCTCCTTCTTCTCCTACCCGGCCACTGGCTCCCGCCTCCATCTCCTCCAGTTTTCGACCGGATAGCTGGCCGTAATCCGGGAATTTGCGGACAGAGTAGTAAACAGAGTACTGAACAGAGGCGGGGGTCTCTGGCTGGTGTCCCGCTTGCAGGAGGGAAGACGGGTCGGTCTGGTGTCGAATGGGATCCCGTACCCGGTAGGCAAAGCCTTTGAGCTCCAAAGATTGGATCAACTGGAACATGGCTTGCAGCGATTGCGTTGCCCTCGGGTAGAGATCGGCCCGCTTGATGTTCAGGCGATCCATGTCCTGGAAATATTCGGCGATGAAGCGCTCCGCCACCGCTTGCATGGATTCGCCACGTTCCAACGCCCGCTTGAGGATCTTGTCGTCCACATCGGTAAAATTCTGCACATACTTCACTCGGTAGCCGCGCCACTCCAAGTAGCGACGCACCATGTCCCAAACCACGTAGGTACGCGCATGGCCGAGGTGGCAGAGGTCGTAAACCGTTACACCACAGACATACATCCGCACCAGGGGCTTCTCCTCCGCAACTGGAGCTGCAGATCCCTGGGAATTGCCGACGGAAACGGATTGAGATCCACCTGCTGCCAGCGGCTGAAACACTTCCTTGCGGCGAGTCAATGTGTTGTAGACAACCAAATCCATGGGTATCCCTAGTTTGTAGTTTCAGCTACAGCAAAACAGGCTTTGTCTTCCAAAAAAAGACGATGGCGCACTTTGTCTTGAATCGGATGAGGCTCGACAAAATCTCAACGAGCCAAGGGCTGGAACCATTGTGAGGCAAGCATTGTGGCTGAAATTACCTGCCAAGACTTGTCTAGATTTGTTAACTACGGTACTCTAACCTGAGTGCGAGCCAGCCTGTTCATTAGCGAGCTCCACCCCCGCTTGAGTCACCCCTGGGGTGCTCGGTGCCAAGGGGCTTATGCCCCTCATTTTGACATCTTCTTCTCTTGCACTCTAGTGTCAGCCTGTTGGTGTGAGGATGCCTTTAAAACCCACTTTCCCCAATCCCCAAAACGGGGAGCTGGATTTCCGCGGTGCTGCCGTGAGCACCCTTTCCCCCCCACCCCCAAAGGGCTCGGCAGGGATCCCTTCAGAACAGTCCTGGACTTCTGCGGATTCATCTGCCGAGGAAACCTATCTTCTGGAGTGGGCTCCAGCCCCTCTCTCTGGGCGGTCGAAGCCAAGATGGGTTGGTTTGGCCCTCTCTCTCAGCTTAACGGGCCTGGTATGGCTTCTGAAGCTGGAGGCGGATCCCTGCGCAGAAGCTGGGGAAGAGCAGCTGCCGGCCACCCCCAGGTGCCCAACCGAGCCTGAGACAGCCCATCCAGAGCCGGGGGATTCTGCTCCTGCGCGTCGGGGATATCCGGCTTGGGCCACTGGTCTTTTGCTGATGCTGGGCTTGGCCGGAGTCGCTACCCTACAGCAGCGACAGTTGAATCGCCCCCTGTCTCCGGCGGTAGAGCCGATCCCACCCTCTGTGCATACGCTATCTGGCGCTCTGCAGCAAAACTACGAGCGGAAAAAGGAGCAGCTGCGCCAAGCCTTCGCAGAAGGGCGAATCCCGACAGGAGAAGGGCCCAGAGGCATTCTGGAGCATGAAATTCAGCCGGGGGAAACCCTCTGGCAACTGACCCAGATGTATCAGCTCGACGCGGCTGCCATCACCGTCTCCAATGGTATTCAGGCCAGTACTGAGCTGAAGCCGGGGCAAGTTCTCCTCATCCCCAGCCAGCCGGGATTGATCTACACCGTCAAGCAGGGAGACACACTGGAGGACATTGCCAACCGCTACCGAGTTCCCCAGCAGCGGATTATCGAAGCGACTCCTCTGGATCGCCCGGAATATCTGCGCATTGGCCAACGCCTGCTCATCCCCGGCGATGTGGGCGAGTTGATCCAGCGTCAGAAGGAGATGATCGCTGCCCAGAAAGCTCGCGAAGAGGAAGAGCGCCGCCAGCAAGAGGAGGAAGCCCAACGCCAAGCCGAAGCCCAAGCTCGATTACAGGCGGAGCAGCAACGCCGGGCCCAGCAAATGGAACAAGAACGGCAGGCCCTCTTGGCCGGTGGATCCCTGACCCACACAGTTGGAGCCGGTGACACCATCGAACGGATCGCCGCCCGCTATGGGGTAACTCAGCGATCCATTATTCAAGCCAACAACTTGCGCAATCCCCACTGGCTGCGCATTGGCCAACGCCTTACGATTCCGGCGCCGGGTACGCAGCCCACCCCTGCTCCTGCCCGACGAGCTCAGAGCCAGCCACAAGCTCGGCCAGCGCCGCCAGCGCCCCCTCCAGCTCCTCCTCAGGCCCGCAGCAGTGGGTTTATCTGGCCGGTCTCCGGGCAAATCACCTCTGGCTTTGGCTACCGTCGCGGTCGCCTTCATGCAGGGGTAGATATTCCTGGCCCCGTGGGATCCCCCATTGTAGCCGTTCAGGAGGGAGTGGTGATCTTTGCGGGGAATGGCGGGGATGGCTACGGCAATCGGGTGGATATCCGCCATCCCAACGGAATTGTTACTCGCTATGCCCACGGCCATCAGATTTACGTTTCCACAGGCCAGTACGTGCAGCAGGGGCAGACAATCATGAGCCGCGGCAGCACTGGCTGGAGCACAGGGCCGCATCTGCACTTTGAAGTCCGCCCCGGCGGGGGCGCGCCTGTGGATCCCCGGCCTTATCTGCCCTGATCCTGTCTTGAACAGAGACCGTGCAGAACAGCCAGCCCGGCCATAAATTGCTAGCCTAAAGACAGCAAACTCCAGACCGTAGGAACACGCCGATGCAGTGGGTGAACGCGCTCTCCCAGCTCCCTTCCCTAGAAGCGGCTCTGCGGCAGGTGGTGGAGGAAGCCAAGGCCAAGCTTCAGGCAGCCCAACTGAAAAGTGTCCTGAGTCGGCAGGTGCAGACGGTGGGATCCGGTGGGTTGCCGGGGCTGCTGACAGGGTATGTTCCCTCTCAGCCTCTGCGGCCCAACTTGGGGGTTTTGTTTGTGTCGGCGGCCTTTGCCAGCGAATACATCCGGGTGTTGCCATTGCTGTCGGAGCTGCTGGAGGTGGACGTTTTGATCGGCTGCTCCGGGGGTGGCATTGTGGGTGGCGGGCATGAAATTGAGGATGGCCCGGCTCTCTCCTTGTCTTTGGCGGTCATGCCGGAGGTGGTGCTGCATCCTTTTCATCTGCGGGGGAACCAATTGCCGGACTTGGATGCGGCTCCTTCTGCTTGGATCGATTGTGTTGGGGTTTCGCCGCAGAGCAAGCCTCATTTTCTGCTCTTGGCCGATGGATTTTCCTCTGGCATCTCAGAGTTGCTGCAGGGGTTGGATTTCGCCTATCCGGGATCCGTCAAAGTGGGGGGATTGGCCAGTGGGGGCCGCGGCCCTCGGGGCAATGCTCTGTTTTTGCTGGATGCGCGTACCCTCACACCTCGGCGGGAGCTGTACCGAGAGGGCACAGTGGGGCTAGCGCTCTACGGCAATGTGGTGCTGGATGCAGTGGTGGCCCAGGGGTGTCGCCCCATTGGGGATCCCTTGCGGGTGACGGAAGCAGAGGGGAATGTGATTCTTGGCTTGGAGGGTCGCCCTCCTCTAGCGGTTTTGCAGGACTTGGCAGAGCGGCTCAGTCCCGTGGATCAGCGATTGGCCCGCCACTCTCTCTTCATCGGCCTGCTGATGGATGAGTTCAAGTCGGAGCCGACGCCGGGAGATTTCCTCATTCGCGTAATCTTGGGCGTTGATCCGCGCGTGGGGGCGCTGGCCATCGGGGATCAGGTGCGCCCTGGCCAGACGGTGCAATTTCATCTGCGGGATGCCCAGACTTCGGCAGAAGATCTGCGTTGGGCCCTCAGCCGCTATTGTGCCGAGCGCAACTTGAGGCAAAGCCCCTCTCAACCGAGGCCGGAGCCTTGTGGGGCGTTGATGTTCTCCTGTTTGGGGCGAGGCAAGGGCCTGTACGGCACTCCCGATTTTGACTCGCAACGGTTTCGGGAATTGCTTGGAGAGCTGCCCTTGGGGGGGTTCTTTTGCAATGGTGAGATCGGCCCCGTTGGGGGATCCACCTTTTTACACGGCTACACTTCCTGCTTCGGGATCTTCCGGCCCGCCCACTAGAGGGGGGATCCCTCGCCCTAAGAGCCGGCAAAATTAGATAGACTGAGGATCTGCTGTCAACAGCTTGGTCAAGGGTTTCTCATGCAGCTTCATCTTAGCGAGCCGCCACTCACTCAAGGGGAATGTGCCCTGGTCTATTGCTTTGCCGCTTCCGGCGGGAATGGCCGCTTTCCTCTGCCCCCTGAGATCGCCTCTTGGGATGAAAAGGCGTGGTCAGGGCTGGTGGCGGAAACCGTTCAGGAGCAGGGGTTTCAGGGGAAGCCGAATAGCAGTGTTGCCCTGCGCCTGACAGGAGAGATCCGCAAACTGGTGTTGGTGGGGCTAGGGGATCCCGCGGCCCTAACGCTAGAAGCCCTACGACGGGCCACAGCCAACGGCCTGCGCCAGGCTCACAGCTTAAAAGCCAAGCAGGTGATGCTGTCTTTGCCGGAGACGGGGTTGGATCGGGTGCGCGTGGTTCAGGCGGTGGCCGAAGCCTGCCTACTGGTGGCGCACCGGGACAATCGGTTTAAATCTTCAGCCAAAGGGGAAGAGGAAAACAGCTTTTCTGTGCAGGAAGTAACTCTCTTGGTGCCGGGGTTGGCCCAGGCCCGTTCTGACTACGAGGCCGCGCTGCGGCGGGCCATTGAGATGGCCGCAGGAACCATCTTGGCTCGGGAATTGGTGGCTGCCCCCGCCAACATTGTTACTCCTCTTGCCCTGGCCGATACCGCCCGCCAACTGGCCCAGGAATATGGTCTAGAGGTGGAGATTCTGGGACAGGAAGAATGCGAAGCTCTGGGGATGGGGGCTTTTTTGGGTGTGGCCAAAGCCTCTGATCTGCCGCCCCAGTTTATCCACCTCACCTACAAGCCGCCACAAGGGGATCCTGTTACCAAATTGGCCCTGGTGGGCAAGGGGCTGACCTTCGATTCCGGTGGGCTGAACATCAAAACCGACTCCCGCAGCATCGCCATGATGAAAACCGATATGGGGGGAGCAGCGGCAGTTTTGGGAGCTGCACGGGCCCTAGCCGCCCTCAAGCCGCAAGTGGAGCTGCACTTCATCGTCGCTGCCACGGAAAACATGATCAGCGGCCATGC
>NZ_JANSIC010000058.1:6491-12799 GCF_047461955.1 Synechococcus sp. R55.7 | reverse complement strand
AGCTGCAACCTCACTGAACAGCAAACGGTCTGAGCTCGCTAGATCAACTCGCTCACCGGGAAGCGATCCAGCATTTTTTGGGCTTGACGGGCATTTTCCCGTAACTCTGCCGGCAGATGGGGTACATAAGGGATCTGAGAAAGCAAATCCAGCGTGCGGCGGATCAGGCGCACCAAGTCTCCGGCATCTAGGTTGGTGCTGGCTTCTAGGGTTTCCCAAGGGATCCCTTGCGCCCAATGTTCGACGATCCCAGCCAAGCTGGGCTCAAACCCGATCGGCACATGAAACACCTGGTGTTGGCGTTGGCTGCGGAACAGTTGCCGCCGTAAACCCCGCAATCCGTGCAGCACATCCTCCACCAGCCCCGAGGTGCGCAGCCGGCTGTAGGTACCTGAACGGGGAGCCTCTGAGACCAAGGCAGCCACAACTCCGGCCAAATGATGAGGAGCACAGCCCTGACACTCACCCGAGAGCAGAGCCAGCGCCAGCCAGAGCTCGTTATCCCCCCGCAGCGCGGCCACCACCTCTCCGCTATCGGTAGGTTGATACTCTTGCAGACAGTTGAAATCCTGCAACACCCCCACCAAGGCCATAAATTGCTGCCAGCGCAACTCCTGCACGGAATCGCTTTGCCGCTCCAGGTGCTCGAGGCGCTTGAGCAAGCGCTGGCGTTTTTCTCGCAAACCCAGCAATTTTTTCCCCACTTGGTGAGCGGGATTCTCTCGGATTTGAGCTTCTAGGGCACGGATTTTTTCCTCTTGGGCATGAATGTGGGGAAAGGCCAACAGCCGCAAGGTGGGATCCGGCTCAGCTTCCCGTTGTTTGAGCAAGTAGCGCAAAATGCGTCGTTCTTCCCGCCGTTGCGCCTGCATCTTCTCATAGCGGGCGATATCTTCGTCGGCAATGCCTCCCAAGAGACGGTCGATCTCCTCCAGCTCGGCGCGCGTGTGCAGGATCTCCTGTTGTTCGGGCAACTTTTGCAACGAGAGCAAATACTGGCCGAAGCTGCGGTTGATCAGATCCCGTGCTGCTTCCAAAGAGTGCTTTTGCAGCAGGTTCAGCACCATGCCATAGGTGGGGGTAAACTGGCTCACCAAGGGATCCGCTCCAGAGGTGGCCAGCCGCGCAGCTTCTTGGGCCCCCTCAAACGGGGATTGCACCGTCACCACATGGCCGATGATGTCCTTGCCCCGCCGTCCGGCTCGGCCCGACATTTGCATGAACTCGGAAGCGGTCAAGAGGCGGTGGCCGTTGTCGGTGCGCTTAGAAAGGGAGGAGATGACAGTTGTGCGGGCGGGCATGTTGATCCCGGCGGCCAAAGTCTCAGTGGCGAAGACCAGCTTCACTAGCCCCTGCTGAAACAGATGCTCCACCAGTCCCTTCCAGGCAGGCAACATGCCGGCATGGTGAGCGGCAATACCCCGGTAAAGGGCATCCAACTGATCTCGGCGGACAGCTTCGGGCGTTTCTCGACAAAAGCGGTCGATCTGCTCGGCCAACTGCTGCCGTTCTTCCTCGCTGGCTACCAAGTCCAGATCCCTTACGCTGGCCACGGCCATATCACAGCCTTTGCGACTGAAGATGAAATAGATGGCCGGCAGCATGTCCCGCTGGCGCAAGTTCTCCACCACCTGCACCATATCCGGCACTCCCCCATAGGGAGACTGACCTGACTTGGGGAGTTTGCTTTTCAGGCGGCGATTGCAAACCCACTGGCCGGACTCGGTTTGCTCCAGCAGGGGGAACAGCCCTTTGCGATTGGCAAAGTGAAATTGCAGCGGCACCGGGCGGTGGTTGGAGTCGATCAGATGGGTGGGGCCATGCACCTGGTTCATCCAATCGGTGAGCTGGTCGCTGTTGGCCAGGGTGGCAGAAAGGGCAATGAGCTGGATCGTGGGGGGGCAGTAGATGATTGCTTCTTCCCAGACGGTGCCCCGCTGCTGGTCGTTCATGTAATGGCATTCGTCCAGGATCACCGCCTGCACCTCTCGCAAGGGATCCCGACTCAGGGCCTCCGCCTCCTCCCAAGGTTCCATCCCATCGCCGGAGGCTCCTCTCTGAACGGCCAGAGAGAGCGGCGTGCCATAGAGCATGTTGCGGAAGATCTCGGTGGTCATCACCAAGATCGGCGCCTCCCGGTTGATGGAGATGTCGCCGGTGAGCAGGCCAACCTGTTCTGGGCCGAATTGCTGGCCAAAATCCCGGAACTTTTGGTTGGAGAGGGCCTTCAGGGGCGTTGTATAGAAAACCCGCTTGCCCTGGGATAGGGCCCGATAGATGGCATACTCTCCGATCAGGGTCTTGCCGGATCCTGTGGGAGCACAGACCACCACCGATTCCCCAGCAGCCAGAACCTGAATGGCTCGGATCTGAAAGTCGTCCAGCTCGAAGGGGAAAAGCTGCCGCAACTCGTCCAGCAAATCGGTTGCCGGGGAGAGAAGCGCACTCATGGGATCCAAATCAACATTGGGAAACCTGGAAACCCGCCCAATTCACTGCTTCCTGTGGGTTGTACCTTCTAGGATACAAGCTTTCTTGGGGCGTCGACTGCTCCCCTGCAAAAAGCGCCAGTTACTCTGCTTCTTTGGATCAAGAACAGCAGCTCAAGCAAGTGCTAAAATGGGGTGCCGTTGCCGGATGCTATCGTGCTGGTCGTCATCGACAACTACGACAGCTTTACCTACAACTTGGTGCAGTACCTGGGGGAGTTGGGAGCTCAGCTTCAGGTTTTTCGCAATGACCAGCTCTCCGTTGACGACCTGCGCCGAATGCAGCCGCAAGCTGTAGTTATCTCTCCTGGGCCAGGGCGGCCGGAAGATGCCGGGATCTCCCTGGAGTTGATTCGGGAGCTGGGGCCAGAGCTGCCGATTTTGGGGGTTTGTCTGGGGCACCAGTGCATTGGCCAGGTCTATGGTGGTCAGATCGTGCGCGCACCTGAGCTGATGCATGGCAAAACCTCGCTCATTTACCATCGAGGGGTGGGGGTGTTTGAGGGGTTGAGCCAGCCTTTCACGGCCACCCGCTACCACAGCTTGGTGATCGAGCCTTCTACGTGTCCTGACGAGCTGGAGGTGACGGCTCAAACAGGCGATGGGATCATCATGGGGGTACGCCACCGCCGCTATCCCCACGTTCAGGGCGTGCAGTTCCACCCGGAGAGCATCTTGACTGCAGAGGGCAAGCGCTTGTTGAGCAACTTCCTGCGCAGCGCCAAAGCCTCAACTGCTGCTCAGCCCAATGTTTCGCAGAAACCTCAGGAAACCGTTGCCGTTGTTACATCAGGGATCCCCACTCCATGAAGCGTCGCCAGCTTCTGCAAGCCAGCGCTGGGCTGCTGGGATCGATGGCCGTGAACCTGGCCAGAGGGCGCAAAGCGGGCGCTCAGACTGCTCCCGTACACAGTTCGGAAACGCCAACAACCCCAGGGTCTATAGAGTTCACTCCCGGCTCCAGCTCGCAGGGGCTGCAACTGACTTGGCTGCACCACAGTTGTGTTTTGTTCGAGGGGGAGGGCCGACGGTTTCTGGTCAACCCGTTTCGGCCGGCGGGCTGTACGGCTGGCTATCCTGCCCCACGAGTTGCTGCCGATCTGGTGTTGCTCAGCAGCCGCTTGTTGGATGAGGGTGCTTTGGATGTGGTGCCCGGCAACCCCAAGGTGCTGTTTCAGCCGGGAGACTATCTGATTGACGGGATCCGGGTGCAAGGAGTACGCATGCCCCGTGGCCCTCGCTTTGGCGTAAACGTGGGTTGGCGCTGGCGCATGGCTGGGATCGACATTGTCCATTTGGGAGGGGCGCTGCAGCCAATTACGCGGGAGCAGTCCATCCTGCTTGCTCGTCCCGACCTGTTGCTGGTGCCAGTGGGGGGTGGGCCGAAAAATTACGATCCTGCCGGGGCCAAGGCGGCCATTGAGGCGCTGCAGCCCAAGCTGGTCATCCCCACCATGTATCGCACGGCCGCCGCCGAGGAATCCCAATGCGAGCTGCTGCCGCTGCAGGAGTTTTTGCGTCTCTTCCCCGCTGCTGCCCCGCAACCTGCCCTCAGCAACCCGTTGCTGCTCTCGGCCCAGGCTCTGCCCAGGCAGGGGCTCGCCATCCTTTTCTTTGAGGAATAGGGCTATGCGAGGTCAGGTCCTAAAAATCGCTGTCGGACTGGGATCCCTGCTAGTGGGGGGTCTGGGATTCTATGGATACTCCCTACCAGAAGATCCACAAGCCTTGGCCCAAGCCAACCCGCTGCGGCTGCAACTGGCTCTCTGGCTGGGGAAAGACGCCAACGCCGTCGATGAGCGGGGCAAGACAGCCCTGTTTTTCGTAGAAAGCGGCCTCAACGCCCGTCTTTTGCTGGCAGCGGGGGCGGATCCCAATCAACTAGACCATGGGGGAGCTAGCCCACTGCACCAAGCGGCTCGCCTGGGCAACCCTGAGGTTACGAAAGCCCTGCTCCAGGGAGGGGCCGAGGTGAACGCTCGTTTTGGCGCCGGTGGCCTTCCCCTGCATTTTGCCGCTTGGTCCGGCAACCCCGAGGTCGTTCGGCTGCTGCTGGAACATGGCTCCGAGATCGACGAGCCGGACGGCTACGGCCTCACGCCCCTGCGCATCGCCCAGGATCTGCGCCGCTGGGAAGCTGCAACCCTGTTGTCCCGCTGGCCCCGCTCCGCCTCAACCGACGGGCATACAGATTGATTCCCCTTCTCTACCACCCCAGCACCCAGGCGAAGATCAAAGGCGCCACGATGGTGGCATCCGACTCGATGACAAATTTGGGGGTGTCGATCCCCAATTTGCCCCAGGTGATCTTCTCATTGGGCACTGCCCCCGAGTAGGAACCGTAGCTGGTGGTGGAGTCGCTGATCTGGCAGAAATAGCCCCACAGGGGTACGCCCTGGCGACCCAGATCTTGATGGAGCATGGGCACCACACAAATGGGGAAATCCCCAGCAATGCCGCCGCCAATTTGAAAGAAGCCAATGGAGCACTCCGCCGAGGTGTGCGTGTACCAATCCGCCAGGTGGATCATGTACTCGATCCCTGTGCGGACGGTATGCACATTGCGGATCTCACCCGTGATGCAGTGGGCGGCATACATGTTGCCGGTGGTGGAGTCTTCCCATCCCGGCACATAGATGGGCAAGTTGGCCTCCATAGCGGCGTAAACCCAAGAATCCCGGGGATTAATTTGGTAGTAGGGCTCCAGCCGGCCGCTGCGCAGGATGCGGTAGATAAACTCGTGCGGGAAGTAGTGTTCCCCGGCCTGGTCGGCAGCCATCCACTCTTCCAAGAGGGCTTTTTCTAGGCGCCGCATCGCCTCCTCTTCGGGAATGCAGGTATCGGTTACCCGGTTCAGGTGCCGCTCCAGCAGCTCCTGCTCCTGCTGCGGGCTAAGATCGCGGTAGTGGGGCACCCGCTCGTAGAACTCATGGGCGATGAGGTTAAAGATGTCCTCTTCTAGGTTGGCGCCGGTGCAGGAGATGGCGTGCACCTTGTTCTGCCGGATCATTTCCGCTAGGGAAAGGCCCAGCTCCGCTGTGCTCATGGCGCCGGCCAGGGTCACCATCATTTTGCCGCCCTTTTCCAGGTGAGCACAGTAGCCCTTGGCCGCATCCACCAGCGCGGCTGCGTTGAAGTGGCGAAAATGATGTTGGATAAATTGGCTGACGGGGCTGTTGGTCACGATTTTTCCGGTCACTCTGACCTGGTGAAGCACGATTTTCTAGTCTATCAACTTTAGGGGCGCTGACAAGCTTTGCTTGGGGATACCTTTATCGGTATTGGCAACCATTCCCCTGCAGGTCGGCTGGAGCAGGTTGCGTTGCGAAGCCGGGATCCCATACCGGTTCTCACCCGGCCTTGGCTGAGACAAAGGGATCGCCTGCCCATGTCAGAATGGTGGCGAATCACCGCCCTATATCCGTTCACGCTATCTGTTCACGTTGGGTTCATGCCTCCTGTCAGCACTGTCGAGCCAGCCGAGCCCATTGCCGAAGTCCAATCTCCTGAGCTGGCTTCTTCTCCTGCCGAGCCATTGCCTGGCGCTGTGGACATGTCAGTGCCAACAACGACCGGGATCTCTATGGGATCCCTGCGGCGCTGGTGGGCGCGATGGAAGCAAAAACTGCGGTTGGAAACTCAGTTGCTCTTTGTGGCAACGCTGGTGGTCTCATTGGTGGTGAGCAGTTTCACCTTCTGGGCCGTCAGCACTGTGCAGCAGGATGCCCGCTTCAACGAGGCCCGCTTTGGCCGAGATCTGGGGCTGCTCTTGGCCGCCAATGTCGCCCCCCTGATTGCGGAAGATCGCATTGGCGAAGT
>NZ_JANSIC010000058.1:4945-6391 GCF_047461955.1 Synechococcus sp. R55.7 | reverse complement strand
CATCAGGGCCGCTTTTTGGGCACCCTCGGCTTGGGCATCAATCCCAATCCCGCCCTGGTGCGCTCCACACAGCTGGCGCGGGAGGTCTCGATTGGGGTGTTTTTGGCGGTGTGGGTCTTGGCCATCCTGGGAGCGGTGGTCAATGCCCTCACCATCACCTATCCCATCAAAGAGCTGGTCAAAGGTGTCCAGGAGATCACCAAAGGTAACTTCAAGCAGCGCATCGACCTGCCCTTCGGGGGAGAGCTGGCCCAGCTCATCGACAGCTTTAACGAGATGGCGGAGCGGCTGCAAAGCTACGAAGAGCAAAACATCGAGGAACTGGCTGCCGCCAAAGCCAAGTTGGAGACCTTGGTCTTCTCCATCGTCGATGCTGCCATTTTGCTGGATGCCGAGTTGCGGGTGCTGCTGCTCAACCCTGCCGCCTCCCGCATGTTTGGCTGGGAAGGGGATCCCGTTTTGGGCAAACCCTTGCCGGAGCTGTTGCCGGAGGATCTGCGGCAGCAACTGGCCCGCCCCCTGATGCACATTGCCCGCGGGGATCAAGAGGCAGAGGAAGTTCGCGTCAACCTCACCGGCCCCACCAAGCGTGTCATTCGCATTCTGCTTTCACCGGTGTCGGATCCGCGTCGGCAAAATCTCAAGGGGATCGTGATGACGGTGCAGGACATCACCCGCGAGGCAGAGCTCAACGAAGCCAAGGCCCAATTCATCAGCAACATCAGCCACGAGCTGCGCACCCCCCTCTTCAGCATCAAGTCTTTTATCGAGACCCTCTACGAGTACGGCGAGCAGATGTCCCCCGCCGAGCGGCAGGATTATCTGGAAATTGCCAACCGCGAAACCGACCGCCTCACCCGCCTGGTCAACGATGTTTTGGATTTGTCTCGTCTGGAATCGGGCAAGCAGTACCACTTTGAGGGCGTCGATATCTCGGCGGTGATCGAGCAAACGCTGCGCACCCATCACCTGCAGGCCCGCGACAAAGGGATCCAGCTGCGCAAGTTCGTCGATCCGGATCTGCCGCTGGTCTGGGGCAACTACGATCTGCTGCTGCAGGTGATGACCAATCTCCTGGGCAATGCCCTCAAGTTCACCCCCTCAGGGGGCCTGGTGACGGTACATGCCCACCTGGTGGTTCAGGCGGATGGATCCCCGCAGGCAGTGCGGGTGGCGGTGGCCGATACAGGCATTGGCATTGCCCCAGAAGATCAGGAGCGGATTTTCGACCGCTTTTTCCGTGTCGAGAACCGGGTCCACACCCTAGAGGGCACCGGCCTGGGGTTGGCCATCGTGCGCAACATCCTGGAGAAACATCGAACCCGCATCTGCCTGGAGAGCAAGCTAGAACAGGGATCCACCTTCTGGTTCGACCTGCACCTGTACACTGAAGAGGGACCGCTGGAGTTCGAGGTTCAGCCAGCCGAGACGGATCCCCCCAGTTGC
>NZ_JANSIC010000058.1:3189-4845 GCF_047461955.1 Synechococcus sp. R55.7 | reverse complement strand
CCTCTACCACCACCACAGGGGGGCTGGGCAACCCGCTGTTGGCCACCGGCGAAAACGTCACTTCTCTGCTGCTGGCGGTGGTGGCGGTGCTGGCCCCTTGGCTGGCAGTGCTGCTGATGGGTTTGCTGGTGTACTGGCTGGGCAAACGGGCGTTGAAACTGGGGTTCCGCAGCAGAAATGCCGCTCCCAAGTCTCAGGGATCCCCGCCGACGGCTGTTCTACACTGGAGAAGGTTTTAACTGGATGGTTTTGCCATGCCGCCTCGCTGGCCCCGGAAGCCCTCCCGTCGGGATCCCGAATTTCGCAAGCTGGATGATCGCTATACCTATGCCGCCCACCTGTCTGTTTTCCTCTGTAGCGGGTCTGGGCTGGTGTTTTTTCAGCAACTGTACCGCGCGGATTGGCCGTGGCTGGTGCCCCTGTTGGGCTGGTGGGCTTTGGGGTTGGGGATCCACAGCTTCTGGATCTTTTTTGTGGCCCGCTATCCCGTCGAGGCCGGCTTTGGGGAGCTCACTCCCGGCGCGCACGAAAACCCAACAGCCGCGGAGACGGATCCCTCCAGAGCCAGCTAGGACTTAGAGAGGGGATGATCCCCTTGCTCCTGTTCTCAGCCAGGGGAGGTAGAAGCTCCACCTGGTCGCCGCTGCCGCCGCAGCAGCAGGGGGGAGAGATCGCTCTCGTCGTAAATATCGCCCACCAGCTCCTCCAAAATGTCCTCCAGCGTGATCAGGCCGGTGGTGCCGCCGAACTCATCCACCACAATCCCCAGGTGTTGGCGAGAGCGCAGCATTTCCTTGAGCAACAAGCTGACCCGCTTGGTGTCCGGCACAAAAAAAGGCGGTGCCATCGCCTGGGTCACTTCGGCATTGCCTTTTTGATCGAGATAGCGCAAGGCTTGCTTGAGGTGGATAATGCCGACGATCTCGTCCTTGGATTCTCCCTGCACGGGGATGCGCGAGTAGCCCGTTTCCAAACAGAGCTTCACCACATCCTGCAGTGTTTTGTCGTGGGAGATGGTCTCCATTTTAACTCTGGGCTTGGCCACGTCCCGCGCCTGCAGCAAGTCCAAAGCCAAGGCCCCACGGAACAGCCGCCGTTTTTGCCAATCCAGCAGCCCCCGCTGCCCCAACACATCGATCAGCAGCTCCAAATCCTTGAGAGAAGCGGTGGCCGTTAGGGGGGAGAATTCCAATAGATTGAAGAGCCTGCTGACAACCCACTCAAAAGCGTCGCTAAAAGGGCGCAACAGCACCGATAGGACATGAACAGGCCGCACCACCCAGCGGAACACCCCTAGCGGATGGCTCACCGCTAAAGACTTTGGGGCTACTTCTCCAAAGAGGAGCACCACAATTGTGGTGGGCACGGTGGCGGCCAAAGCTCCAATCTGGGTTCCCAACAGTTCAATGGAGAGGGTTGTGGCCAAAGCGGCAATGCCGATGTTGACAAAGTTGTTCACCAGCAACAGGGTGGTGATCAGCCGCGAGCGCTGTTGTTGGGCCAGTCGATACAAGCCCTGTGGATCCCCTTGTTCTTCGATCAGAGATTCCAGGCGCAGGTTGTCCATGGCCGTGATGGCGGTTTCGGCCCCAGAGCAAGCTCCTGAGAGAAGCAGCAGAAAGGCCAAGAGAAAGACATTAACCATAGCGCTCCGTT
>NZ_JANSIC010000058.1:0-3089 GCF_047461955.1 Synechococcus sp. R55.7 | reverse complement strand
TCCCGTTGATTTGTTCTTGATTGAGTTAAGGCTACTGATCGAAATGGGCGGAGCCGGATCGCTCCAAAAGCTGCCGGTACAACATGACAATCTTGTCTTGCACCTCGGATTGGCTCAGGTGATCTGTGTCGATCAAGATGGCATCGGGGGCAGGCCGCAAGGGAGAGATGAGCCGTTCGCTGTCGCGGCGATCCCGCTGCTCGATTTGCGCCTTCAATTCTTCAAGGGGTACCATTTGCCCTTGGGCTTGGAGTTGGTGTTGCCGACGCTGCGCCCGCTCCCCAACAGAAGCGGTCAAGAAAACCTTCAGCTCTGCATCAGGAAAGACGTGGGTGCCGATATCCCGCCCCTCCAAGACAGCACCGCCATCCCGGCCAATGCTGCGTTGCCGCTTCACCAGCTCCTGGCGTACTCCCGGCACTGCCGCCACGTGAGAGACCCAGCGGGTCACTTCCGGAGAGCGAATGGCCTGGGTAATTTCTTCGCCATCGGCCCAGATGCGGGTCGGCTCTGTCGAAGAGGTGCCACTTTGCAGGGTGAGCTGGGTTTGGGCGGCCAGTTGGGTGAGTTGCTCGGCATCGTCCAAAGGGATCCCCCGTTGCAGTGCCAGCCAGGTGATGGCCCGATACATGGCTCCGGTATCCAAGTAGAGCAGTTGCAGTTGGGCTGCCACTGCCCGCGCCACGGTGGATTTTCCGGCTCCAGCCGGGCCGTCGATGGCAATCAGCGGGCGACGCGGGGGAGAGGTCGTGCCGGAAGAGGGCGGTGCCGCATGCTGGACTCTCTCCGGCGAGGGATCCCCTTGCTCTGGGGAAAGGAGCAGGTTGTCGATCAGGCGAGTCTGCCCCACATAGGCAGCAATGGCCAGCAGGCCCTTGTCTTCCACCCGCGGCAGCGGTTGCAGCGTTTGGGGATCCACCAATTCCAGGTATTGCAGTTGCAGCTCTGGGGTATGCTCCAGCTCAGCACGGGCGGCGGCAAGGATCCCTTCTGCTGAGGGATCCCCGGCCTGCCAATGGTCATATCCCCGACGCAAGGCCCGGTACAGCCCGGCAGCCACCTGTCGTTCAGCAGCAGAAAGGTAGCGGTTGCGGGAGCTACAGGCGAGGCCATCGGCTTCTCGCACCGTGGGGCAGGGAACAATCGTGGTGGGTATTTGCAGATCCCGAACCAAACGCTGAATGATCGCCAGTTGCTGGGCGTCTTTTTGGCCGAAGTAGGCCCGCTGCGGCTGCACCAGGTTCAGCAGTTGCAGCACAATGGTGGCTACACCGCGAAAGTGGCCAGGTCGGTGGGGGGCGCAGAGGGTCTGCAGAAGGGATTCGGGGGGCATGACCCAGGTGCGGTCGCTTCCGGTTGCGGGGTCGGCTCCCATCTCTTGCGGGTCAGGGGCAAAGACCACATCCACACCTGCTGCCTCGCACAAAGCTCGGTCCCCCTCTTCGTCGCGGGGATAGCGATCCCAGTCTTCGTTGGGGCCAAATTGCAGCGGATTGACGAAAATGCTGACCACCGTGTGGTCACACTCTTGCCGGCAGCGGCGGATTAGGCTGAGATGGCCCTCATGCAGGGATCCCATCGTGGGCACCAAGCCAACTGTGGATCCCCGCCAATCGGCTACCTGCTCCCGCAAAGCAGCAACTGTGCGCAGCCAGTGCATTGCCATGCCACCTCAATCTCTCTCTCCCCTATGGGTTTTCTCCAACCCCCCCAAAGGCTGCTCCTACAGGCCGATCTTGTTGCTGCGTTGATACTGCCTGTAGGCTGCCACGAACAAGCCCGCCAAGGTGACCACCACCATGCCCAAGACGATCCCCAACAAAATCGGCTCGATCACAACACAGACCTCCCAGTTCAAACCTAGATCATGATAAGCCAAGCCCAAACCTATCCTCACCGTTCCTTGCCAAGGAAATCGAGGGGGGATCCCCTAATAAAATGCAGGGGATCCGCGAAGCCGTTGAGATGGCATACCCATAGCCCATGAGGTCAATTGTCTTGTCCGGGGATGGCGGAGACTTGAAGGAGTGCCTGTCCAAACTGGAAGAGCAACTGCGCCCTTTGGCAGACAAGGCCGTTCCCCTGCTGGTGGCGGACTCGCATCCAGTGCAGGTGTGGGCGGCAGTTTTGACCTGCCAACGCTTGGGGATCCCGCTGTTCCTGGGTAATCCCCACTGGGGAGAACGGGAATGGGGACAGGCTTTGGCGGATATGGGATCCGGCTGGTGCTGGCGCCAGGGCCGACTGGAAGGGGATCCCGCCCCCTTGAATCTGCGCCTGCGGGATTTGCGGGAAGCTGTGCCCAGCTCCCATTGGCCGCTGATCGGCATCCCCACGGGTGGCTCCGGCGGCCAAGTGAAATGGGCCCTGCACTCTTGGCTGACCCTCAGTGCCTCGGCCAAAGCCCACCAACAGCACTTTGCCGTCGGGCCTGTACACAGCTATTGCCTTCTGCCCTTGTACCACGTCAGCGGCTTGATGCAGGCAGTCCGCTCCTGGCTGAGCGGTGGGCAGTGGGTTGTCTGGGATTGGAAACGGCAACAGCAGGCCGAGTCTTGGGATCCCCCTCTGCCGGGGAGCTTTCTGTCGCTGGTGCCCACTCAGTTGCAGCGGCTGTTGCTCAGCGCCCATCCGGGAGTTTTGGAGAGCCTGCGCCAATTTCGGGCCATTTTGGTCGGCGGTGGCCCCACCTGGCCCAGCTTGCGGCAACAGGCCCGGCAACTTCACCTTCCCCTTGCCCTCACCTACGGTATGACCGAGACCGCCTCCCAGGTGTGTACGTTACTGCCAGAAGCCTTTTGGCAAGGGAGCGACAGTCTGGGTCGGCCTCTGCCCCACGCCACGCTCCAGATCCGCAGCGAAAAAGGGGATCCCCTGCCCAGCCATGCTGTGGGCTACATTCACATTCAGGCAGAGTCGCTGGCACTGGGCTACTACCCGCACCTAAATGCTACGCACCGCTTGCGCGAAGGGCAACAGCAAGGCTTTACCCCCGGCGATTTGGGCTATCTAGACCGACAGGGATCCCTCTATTGGTTAGGTCGAGCCGATGACCTAATCCTAACCGGCGGGGAAAAGGTGATGGCTGC
>NZ_JANSIC010000057.1:10549-13034 GCF_047461955.1 Synechococcus sp. R55.7 | reverse complement strand
TAAGTAACATTTCCCCATCCACTTCGCAATTGGAATCTGATTCTGGCGGCGGTTTGAGAAGCATACGGGCTTAAATCTATTGTCTTGGTTGCCCATTGTGATGGGGTAGGTACAAATGCAGTGGTCATATCAGGTGCTGTAGCCAATGGACTCGGGCCTGTATTATTACCATAAGATGCTAATCGTATCCAAGTATTGCCACAATCAGTGGTGATACTTACTATTAATGAATCAGTCGCTTCCCTTCGGGGAAGTGGAATTAATGGAAAAATTAATGGAAACAAACCAAGTGATCCCCTTTCACTTCCAGCCAGTGCCCACCTGGATAATCGGGGCTACGGCTGCCTCGGTCTGCTTTTAAGAGCTGGATCCCGGCTTCTACCTGTTCAAAGGTGGGGTGGTGGGGCAACACCAGGGACAAAAACTGGAACATTACCTGCCGCTGCAGAGCCAAGGGGGCAGCCCGCAAGGGATCCCGTCGCAGCCCTGGCAAAGCGGGCTCATATACCTGTGGCCATAGCTGAGCTGCTTGAGCTACCACCAGCTCATGTTCTGCTTGCAGCAGTGTGGCAGCCCGATTCAGGGCCGCTTCCAGTTGCGGGTTGAAGTGCTGTTTCAAGTAAGGCATCACCTCCAGGCGGAGACGGTTGCGGCCATGGGCCAGATCTTGGTTGCTGCGATCCGGCCAGACCGGCAATTGGTGCTGCTGGCAAAATTGTTCGGTTTCCCAACGGTATAGCTCCAGCAGGGGTCGCACCACTTGGGCAGAGGTGGGATCCCGGTCGTCCAGGCGACGCTGCCAATCTAGGCTGCTCAGCCCGGCGGCTCCTGTTCCCCGCAACAAGTTCCACAAAAACGTCTCTGCTCGATCCGTGGCCGTATGCCCCATCACCACGGCGCTGCAATCCCAGATGCGGGCCCATTTGTCCAGTTGTTGGTAGCGCCAAGCCCTGGCCCCTGCCTCATCTCGGCGGATGGGATCCGCAGTCTCAACGGCATGAGGCAGTCCCTGCTGCTGCAGCCACCCCTGCAAAAAGCGAGCACACTCCGTTTCATCTGCCGACCAGCGGTGATCGCAATGCAAAACGAAGAGCTGCCAGCCCCAGCGAGGCTGTAGATCCCGCAGGATTTGGAGCAGGCAAAAAGAATCTTGCCCGCCCGAAAAAGCCACCAGCAGCCGCTGGCCAGGGTGAAGAAGTTGCCGCTGCCGAATGGCGCACTGTACCCGCAGGTGGAGAGGAGAGAGCCTGGCCACAGCTTGTTATTGCTCAGGTGCAACCCAGACCCTGCCTGCCTTCATGGGATCCCTTAGGCAAGAGCCCGGGTCAGATGAGAGGCCACCGCCTGCACAGCAGCAATGCTGCGCTCGTAGGCCATTCGGGTCGGCCCCAGCAAGGTGACCGTACCCAGAGGAGCTGAGCGACGGTGGTAAGTGGAGGCGATAACCGTACAGTGGTGCAGAGACTCCAGTGGATTCTCGCTGCCAATGTAGATGATCACCGGGGTCTTGCGGGCAGACTGTCCCGACTCCTGATCCATCTCCGTTGAGCTCGGCAGAGAGGGCAAACCCCCATCGGCAAAATGGAGCCCAATCATCCCCTGCAGTTGCTTGGCTCCCTCCTCGATCAACTGCATCACTGCCTGCACCTGCCGGGCCTGGGAAAACTCCGGCTGACGCATCAACTCGGCCATACCGGCACTGAACACCTGCCCCAGAGAGGGCTGTAGACAGCGTTGCACCACCGAGCGCAGCAGTTGCTGGAGCCAATGGCCGTAGGTACGAAATTCTTCATCCAGTTTCAGCCAGCTCAGATCCTGCAACTCGGCAAAGGTTTTGCCCCGCAGCTTCAGGGTGAGAAAGTTGCTGAGCAATTGCAATTCATCTTCCAAATCCTCTCGGGAGTCGCTGGGCCAGTCGGGGGGGCTGACCAGAGCTGAATGGGTTTGATAGGAGTCGGTTACCACCAACACCATCACCCGCCCTGGCGCTACCGACACCAACTGCACATGATGAATGGCTACCACCGGCCCCTGAGGAGGAGTGATGAGAGCAATGCAACCGCTCAGATGGGCCAAAAGCTGGGCCACCCTTTGTAGGAGACTGTCCAAGTCATCTCCCAGCTCACGGCCAAGCTGATCCATCAACTGTTGCAGGGCAGGATGGGGATCCGGCTGAGGAGCATCGTGGGGGATCCCACCGCTGTTGGCGGAGGTCAACAAATCGTTGACATAAACCCGATAGCCAAAGTCGGAAGGAACCCGTCCGGCGGAGGTGTGAGGCTGAAACAGCAATCCCACTTGCTCAAGGGTGGCCAAGTCGTTGCGAATGGTGGCCGTGCTTACCCCAAAGTTGTAGGACTGGGCCAAGGTTTTGGAACCGACAGGTTCAGCCGTCGCAATGTAGCTGCGCACCGTCGCCCAGAGAATCTTCCGCTGGCGGGGAGTCAGTTCGAGTTTCATAGCCGATCAAAAGAACCCAGTCAAC
>NZ_JANSIC010000057.1:1218-10449 GCF_047461955.1 Synechococcus sp. R55.7 | reverse complement strand
CCGCTGGCGGGGAGTCAGTTCGAGTTTCATAGCCGATCAAAAGAACCCAGTCAACGCCTATCAAAGGAAACTGTTAATACAGAGCCGGTAAATTGCTCCAGGATAAACCAACTCAGAGCTGAGATAGGAATCCAGACAGACTTTTACATCTTCTAATCTATATGCATCTATTGTTACTCTTTATATAGCGGGTTGCCTAGGAAGGAAGTTGCAAAACCCGATGTCGGAAGAGGTTGAGACTGCTGCTTGTGCAGGAGAGAGTGAAATCTCTTGTAGCCTGGGCTCCCCTTTTTTGCCCAGAGGTGGTAGAAGATGAACTACGGCTAGCCACCTTGTTGCGTAGCAACAGTCCGCTGCGCCAAGACTGGGGATTTCTGCGCATGAGTTCGGTCAACTCTAGGCCAACTGGGCCTGCTGCTGTCCTCTTTGTATCCTTTTTTATCTTTGAGGTTGCCCCATGTACTTATCCCCCCAGGAGAAAGACAAGTTGTTGATCTACCTGGCTGCCCAGTTGGCTCGGGATCGGCGGCAGCGGGGCCTCAAACTCAATTACCCTGAGGCGGTGGCCTACTTGAGCGCAGCAGTCTTGGAAGGGGCGCGGGAGGGGAAAACAGTCGCCCAATTGATGAGCGAGGGGCTGACGTGGCTGACCCGCGAGGACGTGATGCCCGGGATCCCAGAGATGATCCCGGAAATTCAAGTGGAGGCTACTTTCCCCGACGGAACCAAGCTGGTTACCCTACACCACCCCATTCGCTAGGGATCCCCCAGATGCTCCAAAGACCCAGAGACTTCAGGAGGTCGTCCCCATGGCTCGCCAATCCAGAACCAACCCTGCTGCCAACGCAGAGCCGGCCCTGATCCCAGGGGAACTGTTGCTGGCAGAGGATCCCATCCAAGCCAACGTCGGACGGGCCACCGTGACCCTGGAGGTTACCAACCGAGGGGATCGGCCCATTCAGGTGGGATCCCATTTTCACTTTTTTGAGGTGAACCGAGCCCTGGTTTTCGATCGCGCCGCCAGCTTTGGCATGCGCCTCAACATCCCTTCCGGCAACGCAGTGCGTTTTGAGCCAGGGCAAACCCATCGGGTAAAGCTGGTGGCTTTGGGGGGCAAGGGGTTGGTGCATGGCTTCAATCGGCTCACGGAGGGCACGATACGCTCCGCTGCCCAGAAGCGGCTGGCTCTGGCCCGATTGCAGGAGTGGCTGGGTGAAGCAGCCCATCCGTAGGGGGAATATGCCCCCCCTCAAGTGTGCAGCTTTGGGCAGCGGTGTCAAGGCTCAACCCCATCCCCGTCTCTGCTCAGATTCAGGACAGTAGGGCTATCCTATTTCTCCTCTAGGAGCTGACAGATGTCAGAGCGCGAGACTGTCTTGTGGATGTGGGTGCAAGGCTTGGGGCTAAATCTTTCTGGGTTGGCGCTGTTGGCAGCAGCAGGCGCCGCCTTTGGGCCTCTCAGTTGGACAGGTGCAACGGTGGCGGTGATGTTGAAGCTCATTGGGGATAGCCAACTGGTGCGGGGCTACTGGCTCTGGCAAAGCCAGCGGCAACAGAAGGGATCCCAGCCCGTCAGCTCAGCAGCGGCAGTGCTCCACAGTCAAGCTTGAGACATTGCCCGGCACTTGTCCGGTCTCCGACTCGAGAATGCCAACGCGACCACCCCTACTCCCTTCTGGCACTGGCAAGCCTCACTGTACAAGCCTCACTGTAAATGAGCCACGGTCACTCCAGTACCGCCGTCTTCGGGATCAGCGGCTGAAAAACGCTGAACGCGCGGGTGATTTTGGAGATAAGCCTGGACGCCGGCTTTCAGGCGCCCTGTGCCGTGGCCGTGGATGATCCAAACCGGGCCGGGAGGAGCTTGGGCAAAGTGCTGTTCCAGAATGGCCTCAGCATCAGCAACGGTTTTCCCCCTCAGATCGAGGGTGTTCTGGCTGGTGCGCAGGTTCAGGGGAGCGGTGGCTGCAGGGGAGGGAGGTGGGGCTTTGGGGCGTTGGCGTTGCTTAGCCTGGTGTTCATCGATGGGATCCAACTGCCCCCGTGGCACTGTGAATTTGAGGATGCCGCTGCGCACTACATATACATCTCCTTCGATGGCGATCACCTCTCCCGTCTGCCCCAAGCCTCTCAGCCGCACCCGATCTCCCACCTCTGGCACAAACTCCATATCCACGGGCGGCGGTGGGGGAGAGTAGCGCTGCTGGATTTGCGCCAGCTCGGCAGTAATGCGTTGGGGATCCTCTCCCTGCTGCAATCTGCGGATGGCGGCAGCCACTTCCTGACGGGCAGCAGCCAACAGGGCTTGCAGTTCTTGGTTTTGCTTGTGCTCCAGTTGAGCTTCTCGCTCGGCAATTTGGCGGCTGCGCTGTTGCATTTGTTGATATAGGCTCTCCAGCTCTCGATGCAGGGATCCCACCTGGGCCGCCCGCTCTTCCAATTGAGCTCGCTGCGCTTCCAGCCCGGCAATGACCCTATCCACCTGGCTTTCCCCCTGCAGGTGCCGCTGGGCCCGCCGCAGAATCTCTGGATCCAACTGCAGCCGTTGGGCAATGGCCAAGGCGTTGGAGCGGCCTGGGATCCCCCACAAGAGGCGATAGGTGGGGGCCAGGGTGACCTCGTCGAACTCCACCGAGGCATTTTCAAAGCCGGGATGTTGGTATTTCAGGGCCTTTAGCTCGCCGTAGTGGGTGGTAGCCAGGGTGAGCAGTGCCCTTTCCGAGAGGTACTCCAATAGCCCAGCCGCCAGGGCAGCTCCTTCGGTGGGATCCGTGCCCGCCCCCACCTCATCCAACAGGACAAGGGCCGGCTCCGGAGCAGACTGCAGGGCCTGCACGATGCGGCTGATGCGGCGGATGTGCCCCGAAAAGGTGGAGAGATTTTGTTGCAGCGACTGCTCGTCCCCAATGTCGGCGTAAACCCCGTCGAACCAAGGCAGCTGGGGCGGATCCTGAGCCGGCAGGAAGATCCCCGCCTTGGCCATGAGCACCAGCAGGCCCAGGGTTTTCAGGGCAACGGTTTTGCCGCCGGTGTTGGGGCCGGTGATAACCACGACACGAATGGAGTCCGCGAGGGTGAAGTCGATGGGGACAACGGCAGAACCTTGACCCTCCGAAGGGGCGGCGGCGCGGGACTGCCAGAGCAGCAGAGGGTGCTTGGCCTGACGCAGGCGCAATCCTGCCGAGACAAACTGGGGACGATTGCCCTCCAGCCAGAGGCTGTAGCGACCCCGAGCCAGAGCCACATCCAACCCCACCATCACCCCCTGCAGATGCTCCAGATCGGTGGCCACGGCTGCCACCTGAGCCGAGAGCGCGGCCAAGATCCGCTCTTCCTCCGCCTGAATCTGAGCTTGGGTTTCTCGCCAGCGGTTGCCCAGTTCCACCACAGCGTAGGGCTCCACATAGAGGGTGGCTCCACTGGCAGAGCTGTCGTGCACAAGGCCGCGGATGAGATCCCGATGGGTGGCCTTCACCATCAGGACAAACCGCCCCTGCCGCTGGCCAATCAGGGTATCCTGCAGCGCCTGGGGATACTGGCTCATCAATTGTTGCAGCTGCTCTTGGATCTGGCTGCGTTGCCGCCGCTGCTGCTGGCGCAGATCCGCAAGGGTAGGGCTGGCGCTGTCCCGCACCTCACCATGCTCCTCCAGGCAGCGGAAGATCTCCTGCTCCAGCTCCGGGTAGGTGCGCAGGTTGCTCACCCAGGCCTGCAGGTGGGGCAGATGGTCATGATCATCGATCAGGCGGCGGATGCGGCGGGCTGCCCCCAGAGTTGTAGCGATCTGCACCAGCTCTTCCCCGCTCAGGATCCCCCCCCGTTCGGCCCGTTCCAAAGCCGGCAGCAAGTTGTGGATCCCTGCCATAGAAAGTCCCCCGGCCTGTGTGCGATCGAGGCGGATCGCCTCTTCCGTCTGCTCAAGGTAGGCTTCGCTGTCGGCGCGGCTCTGCCAGGGATCCAGCTCCAAGCAGGCGCGGCGGCCCAAGGGTGTGGCCGCAAAGGTGGCCAAGTGCTGACAAAGGCGGGGCCACTCCAGCAATTCCAAGGTTTCTTGCCGTTCGCCTTGGCAGGCCGTAGGCCTTGGGGAGGGATCGGGCTTGGAGAAGACTGGCAGCGGGTGCAAGGTGGGGACGGTGGGCATTAACCATTCAGTGATGCAAGGAACCCTGGAGACGCAGTTGCTTCATCTCTTGCAAAAACTGCTGTTGATACTTGAGGAAGGCAGTGTGCCACTCGCGGAAGCGACGTTCGCCATCCCGCACCAGCATCTGGCGGTACTGCTCTGAGTTGAGACGGGGCTGAGCAAAAGATGGGTTCATAGGGATCGGGGACGCTCTCCATCCTATTGTGGCAGGCTCTGGGTCGGCTTCCACAGATAGCTTTTGGTGAGAGGGGCACGCTGATAATGGCGCCGTTGTCTCACGCGCTGCCTCTGGTGATCTTCCCAAGAAGCTGAGCTCACCGAAAAACTGGGTTCAAAGCCCCGCCCTACCGCTGTGGGGTTCGCCTTGGGTGTCCTGTGGAGGGTGGAAGTGAGCTGCATTCACGGCCAAACTGAACCTCACAAGCCTGCCATACTGAAGGAAGTTGCTGCACTCAAAACACTCAAGATCCGTGCGCAAACGAGTCACCCTCATTTTCCCCCGCCATTTGGTGAATGTGCCTCTCACCTATCGGTTGGCCAAAGACTTCGATGTGGCTGCCAATATCGTGCGCGCCAGGGTAGCCCCCAACGAAGTGGGTACTTTGGTGGTGGAGCTGTCGGGGGATATCGACCAGGTGGAAGCAGGATTGGAATGGGTACAGTCTTTGGGCATTGAGGTGACTGAACGGGCCAAGGAAATTCAAATCGACCCAGACTTGTGCGTGGACTGTGGATTGTGTACGGGAGTTTGCCCAACCGAGGCCCTGAAGATTTCTGCTCCCAACTGGAAGCTGGAGTTCTCCCGCAACCGCTGCGTCATGTGCGAACAGTGTGTTGCCACCTGCCCCGTTGGGGCGATCAGCACCAGCTTGTAGTCAGTTTGTGGTCAGTTGGCTGAGTTACGAACTCCCCCAAGCTGACAAATCCCTTTACAATCCTGTTAGATTTGTTGGACATAGGTCTAGCTGCGGAGCGCACTCGACATGGCTTCTACTACATCGTTGATTGGGTTAACTTATGCCGGTTTGGCTGTTCTCTATTTGCTGGTGCTGCCTCTGTTGTCTCTGCTGT
Organism: Synechococcus sp. R55.7; assembly: GCF_047461955.1. NCBI lineage: Bacteria > Bacillati > Cyanobacteriota > Cyanophyceae > Synechococcales > Synechococcaceae > Synechococcus > Synechococcus sp. R55.7. The sequence goes on along the minus strand of NZ_JANSIC010000057.1, from coordinate 5,234 downwards.
ACGTGGACAAACGCTGGACTTCAGGCAGTGCTTGGGAAAAGGTGCTGATGTTTTTCTTGGTCTTGTTTTTCTTTCCCGGCATGGTGCTCTTGGCTCCCTTCATGACGTTCCGGCCCAAGCCTCGGTCGCTGTAAGGTCAGCCGTTTGTCGGTTCACTGAGCCATGCGCAGATTGGATGTTCTTGCTATAGGCTTAGCCCTGCTGTTGGGGGGAGGGATCCTCTACGGCCTGCTGCTTTGGGCGGGCTTGGATACGGGGGCCGCGCAGCAGATATCGAGCGTGGTGCTTCTATTGGCCTGCTTGGGGTGGACTTTTGGCTACCTGAAGCGGGTGCTGCGGGGGGAAATGACCCTGAAGGCTCAATGGGCCAGCTTCGAGACCCAGCAACTTCAAGAGAAACTCCACTCGCTGTCTCCGGAAGAGTGGCAGGCCCTGCAAGCTGAATTGGAAAGCGAGAAAGAAGGGATCCCAGATTGAATTGAGCAAGACAAACGTTGAGGCCGTCGGACAGGCCGCACCCAGAAATTGGCTGTCGGCTGCTGGGGATCCAGGTTTAAGGGTATGGAGCGTCGGGCTTAAACCGCAATACTTGAATACTTGTATATCTGTATATCCGGTTACCATTTGCTTCCCCTAAGAATGCTATATTACGCCCCGCACAAGATTCTGGCGTACGACGGATTATTAAGTGGTGCAAGCCTTTGCCTTTCCTTCTACTCGCATATCTCCATCCACTGTGAGAAAAACCATACTGCTAGCTCAGGGCCAGCCCTCGCAAATTCATCTCTGGAAGTTGGCGCTGGAGTCTCAGGGGCACTCTGTGGTGCTGGTTTCCCCGCGTGAAGATCTGCTGGAGGTGGCAGCAAGTCAGCCTCTGGATCTGATGGTGGTGGACATGACGACGGGGCTGTTTAACCCCTATGCCTTTTGTCGAGAGTGCCAAAGCAAGCTGCCCAACATCCCTGTTATCCTGACTCATCACCCCCGCCGCCACATCGAGCCCGCAGAGCGGCGCTGGGCAATCTACCAGGGGGCAGCAGATGTGATCCCTGGCTTGGCGGAGGCCGGCGACCTTCTCCACTCCCTCGAACGGATTTACGAGGCTGCCAGGTGGTTTTTGCCTATTGACACGGAGGCGCTCCACAGGGCTCTGAAGCAAGCGGGCTTATGGCCGGCGGAGGTCAGCCGTACATCTTCTTCCACCCCTCCCCCGCAGCCGAGCGCCCACTCTCCCACCGCCCCTCCACAACCCATCACCGCGGAAGGGGATCCAGGGCAAAAAGACTTGACCCCGCAGGTGAAGTACCGACTGATGTACCGGGGTCGCCCTGTCGATTGAGGTACTCGTTCCAACCTGCCGTCACTCGTTTTTCCTCGTAGCTTCTCGTGGCTTCTTGCCCTGCCAGGGTTGAGCTGCCGATTGGCAACGAGCAGGATGCAATCGCTGCAGCCCCGGGCAGCAGTGTATGGCTTCGCCATGCAAGCTACCCGTCTTGTTCAGCGTCAATGTATCAGCGAAGTCTGCTGGCAGAAATTGTGGAATGGATCACCTGGCCAGCAGAGGGGCCTGCAGAACTGATAGAGTTTTGGCACCTCTGCCTTCCCATTGCCCATGACCAAGCCCAAAGCCGGGATCCTCTACAACGACGCCAAACCCGCCGCCAAACGCAGCAGCGAAACCCTAGCCCGCTGGTTTCAGGAGCAGGGCTGGGAAGTCTGTGTGGCCCCCAACTGGGGCGGTATCCTCGGTTATGCCAAGCCCGACAGCCCCATCTGCCTGACCAAAGTAGATAGCCTGGCCCCGGCTGGATTTGATCAAACCATGAAGTTTGCGGTGGTGTTGGGGGGAGATGGCACCGTCTTGGCAGCAGCACGGCAACTGGCCCCCAAAGGGATCCCCTTGTTGGCGGTGAATACGGGCCATCTGGGCTTTCTGACGGAGACCTACCTTCCTCACCTAGAAGAGGCAGCCAGTGCCGCCATTGCCGGGGAATACACCCTGGATCGCCGCAGCATGTTGCTGGTGCAAGCCTACCGAGGGCAAGAATTGCGCTGGGAGGTCTTGAGCTTAAACGAGATGGTGTTGCACCGCGAGCCTTTGACCAGCATGTGCCACTTCGAGATCACCATCGGGGATCACTCACCTCTGGATGTGGCTGCCGACGGAGTCATCTTGGCTACTCCCACCGGCTCGACGGCCTATGCCCTCTCGGCGGGTGGGCCGGTGATCACACCGGGGGTGCCGGTTTTGCAGCTGATTCCCATCTGCCCCCATTCCATGGCGTCGCGGGCCTTGGTCTTCCCCGATTCGGAGGAGGTATGGATTAGCCCCGTTACCCCTCAGCCACTGGTTTTGGTGGTAGATGGAAATGCCGGCTGCTACATCATGCCGGAAGACCAGATTCGGGTGGTACGTGCCCCCTATTGGACAGATTTGATGCGCCTGCGCCGACCGGAATTTTTCCGGGTTATGCGAGAGAAGTTGGGGTGGGGACTGCCCCACGCTTCCAAGCCCACGTCGGTGGAGTTGCCTTAACTTTGCCGAGGCAGGACAAGCCATAGCTGCAAAATGGCCAATGCCCTTAACAACTCCACCCCTCTGTCGCTATGATGGTTAGGCTCGGAAGCGGATGTGGCGGAATTGGTATACGCGCACGTTTGAGGGGCGTGTGGCTTTGCCTTGCGAGTTCGAGTCTCGCCATCCGCATTACGCAATTAGTACGCGTTATTCATTAGTCCCTCTCCCAGAGAGGGAGAGGGGAAGCTGGCTTCGGCCTTTGGCACTATTCCCGAACGGCACCCTGCAGGCGTGCGCCCCAGGTGCGAGCAAAGCGCAGGTCAGCCCCAACCAGGTTGGCGTCGCGTAGATCGGCCCCCCGCAAGTCGGCGCCGTACAGGGATGCAGAAGAGAGATCGGCCCCCCGCAGGTTGGCCCCCCGCAAGTCTGCCCCCTCCAGGTAAGCGCCACTCAGGTTGGCTCCCCCCAATTGAGCCCGCCGCAAATTGGCCCCCACCAGGTAAGACTGGCTGAGATCGGCGCCCGTCAAGATGGTGCGCTCCAGATTGGCCTCGATGAGATCGGAACCGCTGAAATTGGCCTCCGCCAAATCCAGATTGCTCAGCTCAATGGATCCCAGGCGGCAGTTGGGACAGGTGCGGGAAGCCATGAGGTAGCGCATAAAACAAGAGTTGTAGGTTGTGGCTGCGGCAGAGGAAGCCAAGGCTGCCGTGGCCAGTAGTGCCCAAATGGCGGGAACTTTGAGATTGAGGTTCATGGTTACCAAGCCTCACAATTTTGAAGGTTTACGTGAAGGGACACAGCAGAGGGGGATGGTTCTGCGCTGGTCACATGATAGTGGCATCTTCTGGCTTCGGCCACTCCGCAGGTCTGTCTGGCCCACCTGATAGCAGGCTCTCTCAGGGCGGGATGACGTTTGGAGTCCTATCGTCCCGAAGCTGCCGGGCCGTTGCCAACACTGGGAAGGGGTGGATCTTTGAGCAGCGGCTGCACCCAATGCCAAGACAGTTGCCCCAACCCCACCAAAACCCCGAGTATTGCCGAGGAAGTCAGGACGCGATCCCAGCGGATTTCCCGCCAGCCGGCAGGGCTGGTTGTTGGCCTTCTTGGGTTGAGTTTCTCGGCAACAGGAAGCGGGCGATGGCGCAAAAAGTGCCCACAGCGGCGACAGCGATAATCGGAGTTGGAGTTGAGCCAGTAGCAAGCTGGGCAGCGAAGCATGGGAAGGCCAGGGATCCCATCCTGAAGCGGTGGTGCAACCAGTTACAGTACGCCGTCATGATGATAGTATCGAAGACTTCCAGGGTCAGCCTGAGGGGATCAATTCTGCTCAGATCTCTCTGGATTGTGGGCAAGATTTGGGGCATCTTCGGGAGAGACACTTACTACAGGATCCCTGTCTGGGCGAGAAGCCCCTTTCAGAATCGGTGAGCATTGATCAGCGCCCTATGCAGATCTACTTAGAAAACATCTGTAAGCGCTATGGCCGCCGTGAGGT
>NZ_JANSIC010000057.1:0-1118 GCF_047461955.1 Synechococcus sp. R55.7 | reverse complement strand
GCCCTATGCAGATCTACTTAGAAAACATCTGTAAGCGCTATGGCCGCCGTGAGGTGGTGAGCGACGTTAGCCTGAACATTCAGCAGGGGGAAATCGTGGGGCTCCTGGGCCCCAATGGGGCGGGGAAAACCACCACGTTCTACATCATGACTGGCCTGATCCAGCCCAACCGCGGCCATGTCTGGTTGGATGACCAAGACATCACCCACCTGCCCATGCATCGCCGGGCCCAATTGGGGATCGGCTACCTGGCCCAGGAGCCGAGTATTTTTCGTCGCCTCAGCATCCAAGACAACCTGCTGCTGATCATGGAGCAAACGGGGGTGCCTCGCCGCCTCTGGCAGCAGCGGCTCAACCAACTGCTGGAGGAGTTTCGCATCGCCCACGTGGCCCACAGCCTGGGCCTGCAGGTATCGGGGGGGGAGCGTCGCCGAGCGGAGATCGCCCGTGCCTTGGCCGCTGGGATCCACGGGCCGAAATTTCTGCTGCTGGATGAGCCCTTTGCGGGGGTGGATCCCATCGCGGTGGCGGATATTCAGGAGGTGGTGGCCAAGCTCAAGCAACGGGGCATCGGTGTTTTGATTACTGACCACAACGTGCGGGAGACGCTGGAGATCACCGACCGGGCCTATATCCTCAACGACGGGGCCATTTTGGCCAAGGGCACGGCGGCGGAGCTGGCGGCGGATCCCTTGGTGCGCAAGTATTACCTGGGGGAGAAGTTCCGTCTCTAGGGCAGCTCCAGGTCACCTCCAGGAGTACAGAGCTCGCAGGCGTTGGCTTTTCTTGTGCTGGTGGGTCTGCATCCGAGCCAGCAGCTCATCCAGGAGGGCAACCGCCTCCAGCAGGTAGGGGCCCTTGTTGAGCATCACACATTCGGCGCGGGCAGACATCACCGCATCGGAAAGCTCAGGCCGCGAGGGCAAGCCCTCCTTGGTGAGCTGATCCAGCACCTGGGTAGCCCAGACCACCGGCACCTGGGCTGCCTCGCAGATCCACAGCAGTTCCTCCTGGATCTCGCCCAAGCGCAGCCAACCGATCTCCACAGCCAGATCGCCACGGGCAATCATCACCCCCAGGGGCCGGCAGCCGGCAACGGTCGCGATCAAGGCCGGCAG
>NZ_JANSIC010000056.1:7306-13061 GCF_047461955.1 Synechococcus sp. R55.7 | reverse complement strand
TTTGTTGTTGAGGCAGTGGTTGGGGTGCAGGACACAAGGTAATGGAGGAGTCTGCCACTCAGGAAGAGATCCCTGGGGGATCTCCTTCAGCAGGGCCATCCCGTTCGTTGATGTCGGTGGCGGGCTTGGTAGCCGGGGCGACCTTGCTCAGTAAGGGCATAGGCTTTATTCGCCAAGCTTTGATTGCAGCAGTGTATGGCTCGGGGCCGGAGTACAGCGCCTTCGGGGTAGCCTACATCCTGCCCGGTTTTCTGTTGATTCTGCTGGGAGGGATCAACGGCCCTTTTCACAGCGCCATCGTCAGTGTCCTCAAAAAGCAGCGGGATCGGGACAGGGAGGATGCGGCTGCCTGGCTGGAATCCATTTCCACCTTGGTAGGCTGCCTGCTCCTGCTGGTCAGCTTGGGCCTTTGGTGGGGAGCGGACTGGGTGGTGCGCCTGAATGCGCCGGGAGCCAGCCCCGAAGTCCATGCTCTGGCCGCTGCGCAACTGCGGATCATGGCCCCTTTGGCCTTGCTCTCGGGGTGGATTGGCATCGGCTTTGGAGCGCTGAATGCTGCCGAACACTACGCCTTGCCTGCCCTTAGCCCGCTGATCTCCAGCTTGGCGGTGATCGGGATCCTGGTCACGCTGGGATGGACGGGGATCCCAACTTTGCTGGCCTGGGGCGTGCTCATCGGGGCCATTGCCCAATGGTTGGCCCAAGTTCCGCTCCAGATGCGGTTAGGGCTGGGGCGACCGCGCCTGCGCTTTGAGTGGGGATCCCCGCAGGTACGGGCGGTGGGCTTGCTGATGTTGCCGGCGGTGATCTCCTCCGGGATGATCCACATCAATGTTTATGTGGATCTGTTTTTTGCCTCTTTCGTACCTGGGGATCGCACCATCGGCAACTTGGGATATGCCCAGCTTCTGGTACAAACGCCGCTGGGGATCCTCTCCAACATGGTGCTGGTGCCCTTGATGCCTCTCTATGCCCAGTTGGCAGGGGATGGATCCCGTTGGCCGGAGCTGCGCCAGCGTATCCGCCAAGGGCTGATGCTTACGGCAATTGTGACCCTGCCCCTGTCGATGCTGTTGGTGGCTTTGGCCGAGCCCATTGTCCAAGTGGCCTACCAGCGGGGGCGCTTTACGCCGGAGGTGACACAAGAGGTAGCAGCCCTGCTCATGGCCTATGGTCTGGGGATGACCGGTTACCTGCTGCGGGATGTGCTGGTGCGGATCTTCTATGCCCTGGAGGATGGGGCTACGCCTCTGCGCATCAGCAGCATGGCCATTGGCCTGAATGCCCTACTGGACTTTCTATTTTTGCAGGCTTTTGGAGCGCCGGGCATTGCCCTGGCCACCGCCGGCGTCAACCTGATAGCCGTGATCGGACTGGGGATCCGCCTCCACCAGCGCCTGCCAGGGATCCCTTGGCGGGAGATGGGACAAGCCCTACTGCCATTGCTGGGGAGCACCGTCCTGGCTGGGGGACTGAGCCATTGGCTGTGGACCCAACTGCGCTCCTACGAGATTGTGGGGTCTCCCCTGCTCACCGCCATCATTTGGGCCGGGCTGGCCGCGGGTTTAGGTCTAAGCTTGTTCGCCGCCGGAGCTCTCTACCTGCGGATCCCAGAAGTGGAGTGGGCAGCAGCCCGACTGCGGAAACGGGTAGGACGCCGGGGGAGCCAGTGGGCAAGCCGGAACTAGCTGATAGCTTCCAGGTAATCTCGCACGCGGTTGCGCCGCTTCGGCTGACGCAGCTTCTGCAGGGCTTTGGCCTCAATTTGCCGCACCCGCTCTCGCGACAGATCCAAGGCGCGACCGATTTCCGCCAGCGAATAGGTGCGCCCATCCCCCAAGCCGAAACGCATGCGGATCACATCCCGCTCGCGGCTGGTCAGATCCGAGAGCAACTGCTGTAGATCGCGATGCAGGGCTTCCCGCATCATGGTCTCTTCTGGAGAAATGTCGTCAGTTTCCAGCAAATCCCCCAGTTCGGTGTCCTTGTCTTTGCCCACCTTGGTTTCCAGAGAAACCGAGCGGGGCACCCGTACCAACAGCTCGCGTACTTGAGGCGGCGTCATCTCCAACTCGGAGGCGATGTCTTCGATGGTGGGGGTGCGGCCCTTTTCCTGGGAGAGCTTGCGCTGCGCTTTTTTGATCTTGTTCAGCTTCTCGGTGATGTGAACGGGCAGGCGGATGGTGCGGCTTTGGGTGGCAATGGCGCGGGTAATGCCCTGCCGGATCCACCAGTAGGCGTAGGTGCTGAAGCGGTAGCCCTTTTTTGGGTCGAACTTTTCCACCGCCCGCTCTAGGCCCAGCGTACCCTCTTGGATCAGATCCAACAGCTCCAAGCCGCGGTTTTGGTACTTTTTCGCCACCGACACCACCAGGCGCAGGTTGGCCTTGATCATGTGTTCTTTGGCACGCTTGCCAATCCGCTGAATCTGCTGCAGCTTTTCAGGGGTCAGTTGCGCCCACTCGGGGTACTGGTTGGCCTTGGCCACCCATTCCGCAAGAGTGGGATCCCGTCCCAACTCTTTCTGCAGGCGCAGGCGCAAATCCAAGAGCTTCATGTAGTCTTGGACTTTTTGGGCCAGGGCCACCTCTTCATCGCGCCCCAAAAGAGGAACACGACCGATCTCCTGTAAATAGAGGCGCACCAGATCGGTGGAGCGGCGGGTTGGCTCCTCTTCCAGAAACTCGCCATCGGCCAGATCCACCTCTGCTTCTTCGGCAGCATCGAGGAGATCGGCGGGGCCATCCAACAAAATGTCGTTGAGTTCAGGTTCGTAGTTAGACATGTAGGGTGTTGCTGATGTAGCGACAGGGGTAGGCAGTTCAGTGGGCTGAGAGAGGAATGGTCAGTGATGTGGAGCAAGTTAAGCTTAAGTGTTCCCCAACGGTAACTTCGCGCCTGCTCAACGCCTTACAGCAGTCAGAGGAAATCATACATTGACCTCTTCCTCAACCGGACCTCCTGCCCATGCCCCATAGGGAAAGGCTGAAGTAGCAGCGGAGGGGTCACACGGAGAGCGTGAGCCCCTTATCATAACTTAATTATAGTTGCATTTCTCAGCCCAGAGACATGAGAGCCAGCGTAGGATCCCCCCAGTTCAACCGTCACCGCCACTGCGAAAAAGCGTATTGCCCTCAGGGTGAACCCAGCAGCTCGTCCTTGGGGGAAGTAACCCATCCATCCTAGAGGGTCTAAACTTCAAAGGTAGCGTGTAAATTGCTTTGCCTATTCCAATCTATTCGATTCTATTCGATGAACTGTTCCCATTCACCTATCCCACCCAGCTGTGGGGGAGCCAGACTCCCCGAACAGGTCAACCCCCTTCCTCTGGGCGGACTGGGCTCTGCTCAGGCACTTGGGTTGGCCATAGCCCCGCTGACGGGGGAAAAGGTTTCAACCTTGGCGTTGACGACTCTATTGGCCATCGGTCTATTCTTTTTTCTGCGAGCTGCGGGCAAGGATCGCGTGGAGAGTCGCCTCTACTTTAGCAGTCGCAGCCTGGAGGAAATGGGATCCGCTCTACGGGAGCACTTGGAAAGGCGTGGCTATCGTCTCCAGTCCGCCGATGCCGAGGGGATCGCCACCTTTGCAGGGCAGGGTCAGGCTAGCGTGGGGCTGGCCCTTTTTTTGACGGGGCTGGCGGGGACGGGACTGGCCTGTTTGGCCTTGGTGCTGCAGACCCTTGAGCCGGGGTGGGGAGCTTGGCCCTGGATGGTGGTGCTGGCTTCTCCTTGGGCGGGTTGGTACTACCGGCAGCGCAACCAACGCCCGGAACAAATCCGCCTGAAACTGCAGGAAGCCGACGAGGACTCTGTCCCGCTCTCGTCCTGGGAACGAACGCCAACGGCTTCTGGATCCCACCTGTGGGTGGAGGGGCATCGGGATGAGCTGGATGGGCTGGCTGCAGCCCTGAGGTTGCAAGAACGGGATCTGGATTAGGGGTAGGGGAGTCTAAGGCCAATCGGGAGAGAGAGGTGCTGGGATCAAAGACAGTTGATCCCCAACGGCAGGGTCGGGGATCCCATTGGGAGCGGGCTCTTTTTTGGAGTTCTTTTGGGCGAGGCGGCTTTTCCCTTGGTTTCTCAAGCCCAGGCCGATGCGGCTGTGTTTTTCCACCAAGGCCAGCACCTGTTCGGCCCGCTGGATTACCGGCTGCGGCAGGCCAGCCATGCGTCCCACCTCGATGCCATAGGAGCGATCTGCCCCCCCAGGCTGTACCTGGTGCAAGAAGATGATGCGATCTTGCAATTCCTTGACCACCACCTGAAAGTTGGCCACGTTGGGCAGCAAGGTCTCCAGTTGGTTGAGCTCGTGGTAGTGGGTGGCAAAGACCGTACGGGCGCGCACCTGAGTGGCCAGGTATTCCGCCACCGCCCAGGCAATGGAAAGGCCATCGAAGGTAGCGGTGCCTCGGCCAATCTCGTCCAGCAGCACCAAGGAGCGCTCGCCGGCGTGGTTGAGGATGTTGGCGGTCTCGTTCATTTCCACCATGAAGGTGGACTGGCCGGTAGCCAGATCGTCCACAGCGCCAATGCGGGTAAATACGCGGTCGCAGAGGCCCAACTCTGCCCGCCGCGCGGGGACAAAGCTGCCCATCTGGGCCAGGATTTGGATGAGCCCAATTTGCCGCAGGTAAGTGGACTTGCCGGACATGTTGGGCCCGGTGAGGACGATCAAATCGGGGCCGTGGGGGGATCCCAGTTGCACCGAATTGGGGACAAATAGGCCCTGGGGCAGGGATTTTTCCACCACCGGGTGGCGACCCTCCTCGATCATGAGCCGGCGGTCTGTTGTGAGGAGGGGACGGGTGTATCCCTGCTGCACTGCCACTTCCGCCAGGCCAAACAGAGCATCGACGGCAGCCAGGGTCTGGGCCACTTGGCGGATGGCTTCGGCCCGGGATCCTGCCTCTTGGCGCAACTGCACAAACAGCTCGTATTCCCGCTGGTTGATGTCGGTTTGGGCTGTGAGGATGCGGGCCTCTTTTTCTTTGAGCTCGGGGGTAATGAACCGCTCTTCGTTGGTCAGGGTTTGCTTGCGGATGTACTCTTTGGGGACTTGGTGGGCCTTGGCGCGGCTGATGCTGAGGTAGTAGCCGAAGGCCTTGTTGAAGCCCACCTTGAGAGTGGGGATCCCAGTGCGGTCGCGCTCGCTTTTTTCCAACTGGGCAACCCACTGGCGGTCTTGCTCCACCTGCTGCCGCAGCCTGTCCAGCTCGGGATCCACGCCGGCTCGGATGAGGCCCCCCTCGGTGAGCACAGGGGGAGGGGAGGGCAGGAGGGTGTGCTCGATGCGGCGGCCCAGATCCACCAGGGCGGGATCCACTTGCTGTAGGCTCTGCAGGAGGGGGGTTTTGGCCTCAGCCACTAGCTCGGCCAGTTGGGGCAGTTTGCCCAAGGAGGATCCCAGGGCCACCAGCTCGCGTGGGTTGGCGGTGCCCGATCCGACGCGGTTGGCCAGCCGCTCCAGGTCGTACAGAGAGTCCAGGAGGGATCCCAGGCGGGCCCGCAGAGAAGGGTTTTCCAAAAGCTCTTGGATGGTGTCTTGGCGAAGGCGGATTTGCTCCGAATCCCGCAAAGGCTGCATTAGCCAGCGCCGCAAAGTGCGCCCCCCCATGGCTGTACGGCTGTGATCCAGCACCCAGAGCAGGGATCCGACAAAGGATCCCTCGCGGATGGTCTGGGTCAGCTCCAAGTTGCGGCGGGTTTGGGGATCCAAGATGAGGTAATCCGTCAACTGATAGGTGCGAGGGGGA
>NZ_JANSIC010000056.1:5649-7206 GCF_047461955.1 Synechococcus sp. R55.7 | reverse complement strand
TCTTCGAGGACGGTGCCAGGGGTGATCACCCGCGTCACTTCCCGCCGCACCAAGCCCTTGGCTTGCTCTGCTGGCTCCATCTGGTCGCAGACGGCCAGGGCATAGCCTTTGGCCACCAACTGGGCGGCATAGCGGTCAAAGGCGTGGTAAGGGATCCCGCACATGGGTACCCTGCCGATGGCTCCGGCCTCTCGCCCGGTGAGCACCAGCTCCAGCTCCCGCGACACCACTTGCGCATCCTGGAAAAACATCTCGTAGAAATCCCCCAGGCGGTAGAGCAGAATGGCGTGCGGGTATTGCCGCTTCAGCTCTACGTAGTGCTGCATCATGGGGGTGAGGAGGGTGGGATCCACCTCCAGGGCATTCCAAGTATGCTCGGCGGGAGAAGTCATGGCATCAAAACGTTTGCAAGCAATGGGCTCAAGGTTGAGAGCCTGGCCAAACCGGACCGATCAGCTTGGGCCATTCTAGATCTAGATGAAGTATGAGACGTTTCCCCAGCCCTTCTCCTCTGGGGAGAGGGAAGCTAGGTAATTGCCATTTCGCAGTTGGTTGAAATGACCTCGCCCAGGGTAGTCGGATCCCCCCTGAGGTAAGGCCGAGTGGCTTGGCAAAGGATTCGTTCCTCCTTCACCCGTGCCCTCGGCTGTTCTCTGCCGATTTTGGTGCTCCTCACCCCCCTGGTGCTGGGATCCCCGGCGCAAGCTCAGCGGGGCAGCGGAGCTGGGTTTTATGGGTCGCCCTGGCCGTTCCTTCTTCGAGGCCGCTTTCCGGGCTCAGGAGTACCTCAGTCGGCTACAAGCAGAGATGACCTTCGCCAACGTCAACTCTGGCAGCGTCTCTAGCCTGCAGAATCAAGTGCAGAACCTGTTGGGCAACGTGAGTACGGATCCCGGCAGCTACACCTTCGCCGACTACAGTCGCAGCAAAGCTGCCCGCTACTCTGCCCGCGCAGCCCTCCATCTGTTGGCGGCTGAGCGCCTCGGAGGGGTGGCTGCCCTGAGTAGGCGCTGATCTGGCCTACCCGGAACTGGGGATAGAAGGGATCCCTGCTGGCTGAGTCTTCGGGGTTAACCCCTCTACCTTCTCTTGCCCCTGCTGCAGTTGGGTCAAAGTGAAAGCCCCCAAAGCGGGGGCTGTTCTTGGTTAGATATTGATCGCGTCTTTACATCTGCCCTTAGTGTACCTGCGTTCTCTGCACCTGCGCCACTTTCGCAACTACCGGGATCAAGAGATCACCTTTGACGCGCCCAAAACCATCCTGGTGGGGGAGAACGCCCAGGGCAAGACCAACCTGCTGGAAGCGGTGGAGCTGTTGGCCACCTTGCGCTCGCGGCGGGCCAGCCGGGATCGGGAGCTGGTATACCAAGAGGAGCGACAAGCCCAGATTGCCGCCACGGTGGAACGGCTGGGTGTGGCCCATGAGCTGGTGATGGAGCTGCGCAGCAGCGGCAGGCGATCCCTGAAGGTGGACGGGCAGGTGCTGCGCCGCCAGGCGGACTTTTTGGGACAGGTGAATGCCGTGGTGTTCTCCAGCCTGGATCTGGAGCTGGTGCG
>NZ_JANSIC010000056.1:4326-5549 GCF_047461955.1 Synechococcus sp. R55.7 | reverse complement strand
GCCGCCCGCGCCTACGGATCCCAGGGGCAGCAGCGCACCTTGGTCTTGGCCCTAAAGCTGGCCGAGCTGGAGCTGATCGAGCAGGTGGTCAGGGATCCGCCCTTGCTGCTGTTGGACGATGTGCTGGCCGAGCTGGATCTGCAGCGGCAAAACCAGCTCTTGGAAGCCATTCAGGAGCGCGTGCAAACCTTGGTTACCACCACCCATCTGGGATCCTTCGACGCCGGCTGGCTCAAGGCCGCCCAAATCCTTCAGGTGCAAGGGGGGCAGCTTTTTCCCAGCAAAACAGGGGATGGGATCCCGTAGGCCAGGCCGGAGCTCTGGCGGTAAGGGAAACTCCCTCTGGGAGGGGGGCTGGGGGTGGTCGCGTCAGCGGCGCCGAGCGCTTGGGCTTTACAGCCGAGCGCGATCCAGGCTGCGGTATTGAATCGCTTCGGCAATGTGGGTGGGGGCAATGGCCTCCGCGCCCTCGAGATCGGCGATGGTGCGGGCCACCTTGAGGATGCGGTCGCTCCCCCGCGCAGACAGGGCCAACTTTTGGATGGCGCTTTCCAAGAGCTTGCGACAGGGATCCGAAAGGGAGCACCACTGCCGCAGGTGGCGGGATTGCATCTGGGCGTTGCAGTGGATCCCAGGCTCGTTTTGAAAGCGCTGCCGCTGCCGTTGTCGTGCCCGCTCCACCCGCCGCTGCACCGCTTGGGAAGATTCGCCGCCCTGGGCGCGGACAATTTCTTCCGGCTTAAGGCGGTTGACCCGCACCTGCAGGTCGATGCGATCCAGCAGCGGGCCGGAGAGCTTGGACCAGTAGCGCTCCCGCTGTTGCGGCGTACAGGTGCAGGGGTGAACGGGATCCCCGTAGAAGCCGCAGGGACAGGGGTTGGTGGAGGCCACCAGGGTGGTTTGGGCGGGAAACTCTAGGGAAACGCGGGCGCGGGAGATGGTGACTTTGCCATCTTCCAGGGGTTGGCGCAGCACCTCCAGCACCTCCCGCCGGAATTCCGTCAGCTCATCCAGGTACAGGATGCCATGGTGGGCCAGCGAGATTTCCCCGGGCTTGGGGTAGGGGCCGCCACCCACCAGCGCCACTGCCGAAGCCGAATGGTGGGGAGCGCGAAAGGGCCGCTGGGCGATCAGGGGGGTCTGGCGTCCCAGGTGCAGGTTTTGCCGCAACAGGCCGGCTGCCGAGTAGATGCGGGTGATCTCCAACATCTCTTCCCACTGCA
>NZ_JANSIC010000056.1:0-4226 GCF_047461955.1 Synechococcus sp. R55.7 | reverse complement strand
CCCATACACTTGGATCCCTTGCACCACCGCTCCTTCCGGCCCATTTTCCTGGGGTACCACCAGGCGGCGGATCCCCATCTCGGCAGCGCTGGCGGCAATAGGCAGAACCCCGGCCACCGGGCGTAGGGTGCCGTCTAGGGCCAATTCCCCCACCATCAGGGTGTTGGCCAGCGCTTCCCCCTCGATCACCCCGGAGGCCGCCAAGATCCCGATGGCAATGGGCAGATCGAAGCTGGGGCCCTCTTTGCGCAGATCGGCAGGGGCCAAGTTGACGATGATCCGCCGCTGGGGTAAAGCAAAGCCGGAGTTCTTGATCGCCGCCCGCACTCGCTCTTTGGCCTCCTGAACGGCAGTATCGGGCAGTCCCACCAAGGTGATCTGGGGCAAGCCACCGCCCACATCCACCTCCACCGTAACCTGCACGGCCCGGAGTCCCAGCAGAGCGGCAGCAGTGACTTGGGCAAACAATGCAGTCACCTCCCTCGGATAGTTCTTTTACCCTTTGCACAAGTGGCCGCAGGCCTATTCTGTCCCAACACGTATCCTGGCCGAAATTGGGATCCCCACGCTGCCGGCTGCATTTGCCCAAGGAGAATGTCACAATCATCTCAGGTTTTTCCTGCCCCAAAGGAGGCACGTCGGTTTTCGCAGTCGCAGTCTTTAATGAATGCGGGATCCCGGATCCGAGCTTGCCGAATGGCTCAGGCTTGGGTTGGCTGTTGCTGCCGCCTTTGCGCAGCACAGCAGCGGTGAGGCTATGTTCTGACCAGGATGGGAACCCCCAGGGGGGGATAGCAGGGATCCGGATCCCTCTGATCGCAGCCTGCACCTCCAACCCAGATTTCCCCAGCCATTTGCCCTTTGGCAGAGGTCAAAAGGCGGGCACACCCCTCTGCCGACAAGCCAACAGAGGGACGACCCCATCTCTAGGAGGCTGATGCCGGTGGTCTTTCCTGCTGCTGAACCCCCTTTCGAGCGTTTCTCTGGCTCTGGGAAAAAGCGCGCCCTAACCTGGAATGAACTGGAGGAGCAGGTGCAGCAGTTTGCCCAGCGCTACCGGGGGCAGGTGGTCCAGCTCAGCCCGCCAGAGCTGGCGGTGGCGCTGCAGGAGTTGTCGGAGCTGACGCAGGCGCTCGCCCTGGCAGCCCATCTTGCCGAGGGTTGCGAGAGCAGCAGCCTTCCAACAGCGATCCCGGCTGAGGCCGAACCAGAGATGGCCTGGACGAAGGCAGACCCCAGCTGGAGGGATCTGGAGCGGGTCATCTCCCTGCAGAGCCAGCTGTTGTTTTTCCCCCTGGAACTGCAATCCCTGACCGCCGTTCCCCTCGGCGAACCCGCAGCTGAGACGCCGCAGGAGCGAGAGGATCGGCCCTCGGATCCCTTGGCCGCTGCTTGTGCCGAGCCGGAGCTGCGCCCCTTTCGCCAGTTTTTGTGTCGCCTCCTGCAGCAGCGGGGTCACCAACAACCGGAGCCTCTGGAGTGCCTGCTCCACCAACAGTACCCAACAGGAAGGTTAGCTTGGCGGCAGTTGTGGCAAGTGACCCTGAACTCGCCTGCTGCGCTCCCAGAGCACACTCTTGTCCAGCTGCAGAGCTTACAAACTCACGCCAGCGCGGAGATCCGCTGGGTGGCCTACCAGCGGCTAGTCCAACACCTAGAAGCCCATGCCGATCTGGGTGGGTTTATCCTCAGCACCCTGATCCGCGACCACCTGTGGGAGGCCCAATGGCGGGGCTATGACTCTGCTGCCGAGCTGTATCTGGCCCGCCAGGGCCTGACTCAGACCTTTTTGGAGAACCTATTGGAAGGGATCCGCGATCGGTTTGACCTGTTCCAGCACTATTACCGCCTCAAAAGCAGAACAATGGGACGTTCCATTCGCATCTGCGATCTGCATGCGCCCTGGGGGGATCCCGTGCCGCCCCTGACCTCTGCTGAGGCCACCTCTCTAATCTGGGCAGCCCTGCAGGACTTCTGCCCCGAGTGTGCGGCCCAGGCCAAACCCTGGCTGCTAGAAGTCGGCTCGGCAATCGAGGCAGACAAGCCCAATCGCGCAGCGGGCGCAGCCTTTCGCCCCGGCGAAACGGAGTTCTCGCCCAGGTCGGGAGAAACGGGATCCGGCGGGAGCGAGCTCCTGTTGAAGGTTCTTGCTATCATCAGCCAGCGGCTCCGGCCTGAGGATCCCCAAGTTTGGCTGGATCTGGAGGAGATGCAGGGGAGTTCCGCACTGCTGCCGCGAGCGTGGGGGGTGCAGGCTCACACCGTCTTTTTGCAGCAAATACTCCTGGATCACCTGGTTGCCTCAGCAGTGGGATCCCCTCGCATGGGCAGGCCTGCTCTTTACGACCCAGAGGGGCAAACTGCTCCGCAGCGCTGGCGGGAACGCTCCGGCAGCCTCCAGTTGGCCCAGGCCCTGTTGATACACCATTTGGAAGCCCAGTTGCAGGCGGTGTTTTACCAGAGCTTGATCAGTCGGCTGGAGCTGATTCTCTATCGGTCGGGGCTCCCCGCATGGGAAAATGTGGCAACCTATCCTCTTTGGGTGAGCGAAGAGTGGTTGAAGCTGTGTCAGGAGCTGTGCGGAGATGCGGTGGAACTGTTGCCGGAACACCAGTTCTACTGGGTGGGGATGCCGGAGCTGTTTCTCCACCCCTTTAGTGCCTATCAGGCTAGCCTTGCCAGCCTGGTGGCCTTGGCCTGTCACCGCCGCTATCACAGTTCTCCGCGCAACTTTCTGCCCCACTACCTCCGTTGGTTGGCCAGCCCGCCCGGATCCCTGACTTTGGAAGAAACCACCCAGCTGCTGCAGGCAGATCTGAGCGACCCAGGGGGAGTGTTGCAGGCGCTGGAGGAGCTGGAGCATTGGATCGAGACGCTAGAAAAGCTGCTGGAAGAGAATCCAGATCACTGAACCAACGATGACCCACCCTTGTTCTCTTGGACATAGGCGTGCTCTGCGGCGGGAAGAACTCTGGAACCCTGTACCCGACTCCTGCGAACCCACCCCAGCGGAGCCAGCCGTTAAAGCGCGTCCCTTCCTAAAATGGGCAGGGGGAAAAGGGCAACTGCTCAGCCAATACGAACCCTTTTTTCCTCGCGCCTGGAACACCTATCACGAGCCCTTTTTGGGGGGTGGAGCGGTCTTTTTTCATCTGGCCCAGAGGACTCCGCCGGGCTTGCGGCCCTTTGTTTTGTCGGATATCAACCCTGAGCTGGTAAACGTGTATTGCTGCGTGCGGGATCAGGTGGAGGAGATCATTGCCCTGCTCAGCCACCACCAAGCCCACCACAGCCGGGATTATTACTACACCATCCGCGCGGCTCGATTTGAAGATCCGGCGCAACGGGCTGCCCGCCTGCTGTATCTGAACAAGACCTGTTTTAATGGCCTCTACCGGGAAAACTCGCGGGGAGAGTTCAATGTTCCTTTGGGCCGTTACCGCAATCCCCGCATTTGCGACGCGGAGAACCTACGGGCCGTGGCACGGGTTTTACAAGGCGTGGAGATCGCGGTGCAGCCGTTTTGGCAGGTGCTCGAACGAGCCAAACCCGGGGATTTCGTCTATTTGGATCCCCCTTACCATCCCCTTTCTGCCAGCAGCAGCTTCACAGCCTACAGCCGGTTTGCCTTCGGCGAAGCGGAACAGATCCGCCTGCGAGAAGTGTTTGGAACATTGGCCGACCGAGGCGTGCAGGTGCTGCTCTCCAATTCCGATTGCCCCTTTGTGCGGGAACTGTACCGGGATTACCCCATCCAGACCATCTCTGCCAGCCGTGCCATCAACGCCCAGGGCCACAAACGCGGTCCCATCACCGAGGTCTTGGTGCTGAGCCATCCCAGCCTGGCCACCGCCTGCAGTGGGCCGGAAGAGATCCCGTTTTGCCCCGGAACCGTCTAGGGTAATGGATGAGCAGGTCGAGATCCAAGGCGGGATCTCGAGCTTGGACACACTATTGCTCCGCAACGCTGACGCGACGAGACAACGGGAACAACAGCGCATGGATCCACGAGAAATTGAGGCATTGGTACGGGCTGCCCTACCCGGCGCAAGGGTGCAGGTGGAAGACACTGTCGGCGATGGCCATCATTTCCAGGCCATCGTGGTGGCGGAACAATTCCAGGGCTTGCCCCTGATCAAACAGCACCGGCTGGTGAATGAGGCCCTGAAAGCTTACCTGCAGGATGGCCGCCTACATGCTTTAGCCCTGCGCACCTTTACCCCCGC
>NZ_JANSIC010000055.1:0-13174 GCF_047461955.1 Synechococcus sp. R55.7 | reverse complement strand
GTCAAGGGGATGGGGCATCAGAAACCCCATCCGCCTATGCGGTGGGGTAGTTCATGATAGCCCAATCTGCCGGCGGGATCTCCATCCGGTAAGATAAAACCAGAAGCAATTCCCAAGCCATGGAGGTTTCCTTGAGGGAGGGATCCACGATGTCTGTTGCTTGGCTGGCTTCGGTTCTGGCGAGGCGGTCTTGGCTGAGCCGTTTCCTGCGGGGGATGGTGCTTTGCGGGCTGATACTCTGCCTGGGGGTTACTCCGCTGGGATCCCCGGCCCAGGCAGAGGACTACACCAAACGAGATCTGCAGGGGGTGAGCTTTGCAGGGCAAGACCTGAGCGGCTGGAAGTTTCTCAAGGCCAACCTGCGCCAAAGCGATCTCAGCCACGTGAAGGCGGCAGGGGCAAACCTATTCGGGGCCAATCTCAGCAAAGCCAACTTGCGCGGGGCCGACCTGCGGGGGGCCACTTTGGACATGGCCAACTTACAGGGTGCGGATCTGCGAGAAGCGCAACTGCAGGACAGCATGATGTGGCTGGCCCGAGTCGAAGGGATCCAAATTGATGGGGCCGATTTCACCAATGCCTTAATACGCCAAGACGCCCTCTCCATCCTCTGTGAACGGGCCACCGGCGTTAACCCTGTAACCGGTCGGGCCACCCGCGACACTCTTGAATGTGACTGATCCTCACCCCCGGCTCTTCTCCCAGAGGGAGAGGGGAGATAGGCAGCAGAACCCATCGCCTCACTGCCCTCTGGAATCCGGATTTTAGGAGCTGGGAGCGGCTGCCTCAGAACGGGTGGGCTTGCGTTGAAACTGGCTGAGCAGAGAGTTCCAGGCCAAGCGGGCCATCGACAACAGCCAATTGCCCTCCAACTCCCTAAACAGATCCATGTTCAGCTTGAAGGCATAGTTGGCCTCTGCCACAATGCGGTCGATGGTGGCTTGATCCAGCCCCAACGCATCCAGCTGGGCGCGGTAGCGCTGCTTGAATTTGCCCTCATGAGGGATCTGCTCGAAATCGTAGAAGGCCGTTCCTTCCCCCTGCGGCAAGCCCATGGCCCGGCGGGCGATGTTTTTGAGGATTTGGCCACCCGACAAGTCACCGATGTAGCGGGTGTAGGCGTGAGCGATCAGCAGAAGCGGATCTTTTTCCACCACTTCTCGGATGCGGTTGACATAGACCTGGCAGGCAGGGGAGGGCTTGACCACAGCGCGCCAATTGGGGCCGATAAAATAATTCAAGTCCTTCTCCAGGCTGGTCTTGCGCCACAGCTCCGGGTAGTAGAACCGGCCCACCAGCGGGTGCTCTCGCAGTTGGGCAAAGCCCTCTTCCAGAGCACTGTAGACAAAGTAGAAATTGCCCACGTAGCGGCTGTAGGCCCGTTTATCCACCACTCCCTTCAGGAAACACTTGATAAAGGCCATGTTCTCGGCCATGGTGTGGGACTGCTTGGTGCCCTCTCGCAACTGGGCCGACAAGCTGTGGTCCCGGTTATACAGATCACTTTTTTTATTCTGATTGTTCTGACTTTGACTCACAAAACCCTCCTCGCCAACAAACTGTGCTTCATTAGATCACCCGCAGATCACCCGCAAGCCATCCCGAGGTTCCCCCAGCCTGAGAAGCTTTGTAAACCCATTCCCGATCCTTTCTCATGATTGATGGCTCCGCGTCTTGCCCCCTAGCCTGCATCAACAGCGTGCATCTCAAAAGCGACAAAGACCGGCGCCGCGTCCACCCTGGCGACCGGCTGAGCCTGTCAGAACCACCCCTCCGATCCCCACGGTCGACCGGAAATCCGAGCTGGAGCAGCGGATGATCCGTAAAAACGGTCAAAGATTAGAATAATCTGCCTGAGTGTGAATGGATGTGAACAATCCTTAAGGCATGGCGGCAACCGCCCCTGCCCCGGCAGCCAAAAGGGGATCCCCAGCGGTTTTGCCGAGATTTTCCAAGTGAGCCCTCAAGGGATCCGGACAGCCCCTCGACCTTTGTAACGTTCGTTGACGATCGTTGGCGGGGTTTCTATAATGGAAGGCCTGACTGCAGCGCGACCCCTCCCGAGCAACGCATGACACAATTAGCAGTGCCATCCCCTGTCGCTCCTACCTTTCCTGACCTGGTGGAGATTCAGCGGGAGAGTTTCTTGTGGTTTTTGCGAGAAGGGTTTGAAGAGGAGCTTCTCAGCTTTTCCCCCATCATCGATTACACCGGCAAGCTGGAACTGCATTTCCTGCCCGAATATCGCCCTGGGGATCCCTCCAAAGGGTACAAGATCAACCGCCCCCGCTACGACCCTGAGGAGGCCAAGCGGCGGGATGCCACCTACCAAGCGCAGATCCGGGTGCCCACTCGCCTGATCAACAAAGAGACCGGCGAGATCAAAGACATGGACGTCTTCATCGGCGAACTGCCCTTGATGACGGATCGGGGCACCTTCATCATCAACGGCGCCGAGCGGGTGATCGTCAACCAAATTGTGCGCAGCCCCGGCGTCTATTACAAATCGGAGCTGGACAAAAACGGGCGTCGCACCTACAGCGCCAGCCTCATCCCCAACCGCGGTGCCTGGCTGAAGTTCGAGACCGACAAAAACGGCCTGGTGTGGGTGCGCATCGACAAAACCCGCAAGCTCTCGGCGGCAGTTCTGCTGAAAGCCTTGGGCCTGAGCGACTCCGAGATTTACGACAACCTGCGCCACCCCGAATTCTTCCAGAAAACCATGGAGAAAGAGGGGCCCTACACCGAAGAAGAAGCCCTAATGGAGCTGTACCGCAAGTTGCGGCCCGGGGAACCCCCCACCGTATCGGGTGGCCAGCAGTTGCTGGAATCCCGCTTCTTCGACCCCAAACGCTACGATTTGGGCCGGGTAGGGCGCTACAAGCTGAACAAAAAGTTAAATTTGAACGTAGCCGAAAGTGTGCGGGTGCTTACCGTCACCGACATTTTGGCCGTCATCGACTACCTGATCAATTTGGAGTACGACATCGGCCATGTGGACGACATCGACCACCTGGGCAACCGCCGCGTGCGCTCCGTGGGCGAGCTGCTGCAAAACCAGGTGCGGGTGGGCCTGAATCGCCTGGAGCGGATCATCCGAGAACGGATGACAGTCTCCGAGTCGGAAAACCTCACCCCGGCCTCTTTGGTCAACCCCAAACCCTTGGTGGCGGCCATTAAGGAGTTCTTCGGCTCCAGCCAGCTCTCCCAGTTCATGGATCAGACCAATCCCCTGGCGGAGCTGACCCACAAGCGCCGGTTATCTGCCCTGGGCCCCGGCGGCCTAAGTCGGGAACGGGCCGGCTTTGCGGTGCGGGATATCCACCCCAGCCACTACGGCCGCATCTGCCCCATCGAAACTCCAGAAGGCCCCAACGCCGGGTTGATTGGATCCCTGGCCACCCACGCCCGCGTCAACCAGTACGGCTTTATCGAAAGCCCCTATTACCGGGTCGAGAACGGCGTGGTGCGCAAAGATCTGGGCATGGTCTACCTCACCGCTGACGAAGAGGACGAGTACCGCGTGGCCCCGGGGGATGTGCCGGTGGATGCCGAGGGCCGCATCACTGCCGACTTGGTGCCGGTGCGCTACCGCCAAGAGTTCACCACCGCCCACCCCACAGAAGTGCACTACGTCCAAGTGGCGCCGGTGCAGGTCATCTCGGTGGCCACCTCCTTGATCCCCTTCCTGGAGCACGATGACGCCAACCGTGCCTTGATGGGAGCAAACATGCAGCGGCAGGCGGTGCCCCTGCTCAAGCCGGATCGGCCCTATGTGGGCACTGGCCTGGAAGCCCAGGCGGCACGCGACTCCGGCATGGTGGTGGTGTCGCGCACCAATGGCGTGGTGACCTATGTCTCTGCCGACGAAATCGTGGTGCGGCCAGACGACGGCAGGGATCCAATTGTCTATCGCCTGCAGAAATACCAGCGCTCCAACCAAGACACCTGCCTCAACCAGCGTCCCCTTGTCTATACGGGGGATCGGGTGGTGGCTGGCCAGGTGCTGGCGGATGGCCCGGCGACCGAAGGGGGCGAGTTGGCTTTGGGCCAAAACGTGTTGGTGGCCTACATGCCCTGGGAGGGCTACAACTACGAAGATGCCATCTTGATCAGCGAGCGGCTGGTCTACGACGATGTCTTTACCTCGGTACACATCGAGAAGCACGAGATCGAGGCCCGGCAAACCAAACTGGGCCCTGAGGAGATTACCCGCGAAATCCCCAACGTGGGGGAAGATGCCCTGCGGGACCTGGATGAGAACGGCATTGTGCGCATTGGGGCTTGGGTGGAGGCCGGCGACATTTTGGTGGGCAAAGTCACCCCCAAAGGGGAGTCGGATCAGCCCCCAGAAGAGCGGCTATTGCGGGCCATTTTCGGGGAAAAGGCTCGGGATGTGCGGGACAACTCGCTGCGGGTGCCCAACGGCGAGCGCGGTCGGGTGGTGGATGTACGCATCTTTACCCGCGAACAGGGGGATGAGCTGCCTCCCGGCGCCAACATGGTGGTGCGGGTCTACATTGCCCTCAAGCGCAAAATCCAGGTGGGGGACAAGATCGCGGGCCGTCACGGCAACAAAGGCATCATCTCCCGCATCTTGCCGATTGAGGACATGCCCTACCTAGCGGACGGCACACCGGTGGATGTGGTGCTCAACCCCTTGGGGGTGCCTTCCCGGATGAACGTGGGCCAAGTGTACGAGTGCCTGCTGGGCTGGGCAGCAGAACATCTGGGAGTGCGCTTCAAGCTGATGCCCTTTGATGAGATGCACGGTTTAGAAGCCTCCCGTCTGACGGTGGAGGCCAAGCTGAGGGAAGCCCGAGAGAAGACCGGCAAGGACTGGATCTTCAACCCGGAAGGCAGGTACTGCGGCAAAATCCAGGTGTTTGATGGTCGCACCGGGGAGCCCTTCGACCAGCCCGTTACGGTGGGCCGCGCCTACATGCTGAAGCTGGTGCACTTGGTGGATGACAAGATCCATGCCCGCTCCACCGGCCCCTATTCTTTGGTGACCCAGCAACCGCTGGGGGGCAAGGCGCAGCAGGGCGGCCAGCGCTTTGGGGAGATGGAGGTGTGGGCTTTGGAGGCGTTTGGGGCAGCCTACATCCTGCAGGAGTTGCTCACCGTCAAGTCCGACGACATGGTGGGGCGCAACGAGGCTCTCAACGCCATTGTCAAGGGCAAGCCGATCCCTCGACCCGGCACGCCGGAGTCCTTCAAGGTGCTGGTACGGGAGTTGCAGTCCCTCTGCCTAGATGTGTCTGTACACAAGGTGGAGGTGGACAGCGAAGGGCAAACCCACGATGTGGAAGTGGATCTGATGGCCGATACTTCCAACCGTCACACTCCCTCTCGACCCACCTATGAATCGGTTACGGCTGAGGATCTCTCGCCATCACCCGCCTTTACCAGAGTGCTCCGCACCGCTGACGCGAATGCCAGCCGCAGCCTTGAGGAAGATGAGGACGAGGAGGAGGAAGAGGACTTTTGAGGGTTGAGAGCGCTCCCCACCCCTGACGCGAACGTGACGGGGATCCCCTTCAACCCACGAAGGAGGGTGGGGCTTCCCTCTCCTTTGGGTTCAGCAAGCCAGGAGGAAAACGGCGATGGCCAAAACAGAGCAACGCTTTGACTATGTCAAAATCGGCTTGGCTTCTCCAGAACGGATCATGGAGTGGGGCCAGCGCACCCTGCCGAATGGTCAAGTGGTGGGGGAAGTCACCAAGCCCGAGACCATCAATTACCGCACCCTCAAGCCGGAGATGGATGGTCTTTTCTGTGAGCGCATCTTTGGGCCGGCCAAAGACTGGGAATGCCACTGCGGTAAGTACAAGCGAGTACGGCATCGGGGGATCGTCTGCGAGCGCTGTGGGGTGGAGGTGACCGAGTCGCGGGTGCGCCGCCACCGCATGGGCTACATCAAGTTGGCCGCTCCGGTCACCCACGTTTGGTATTTGAAAGGGATCCCCAGCCACATCGCCACCCTGTTGGATATGCCGCTGCGGGATGTGGAGCAGGTGGTATACTTCAACGCCTACGTAGTGGTGGATCCGGGCAATGCCCAGAATCTCTCCTACAAACAACTGCTGACGGAGGATCAATTCCTCGAGATCGAAGATCAGATGTACGAGGAGGGATCCGAACTGCAACTGCCGGAGAACTGGGCCATGATTGGGGCAGAGGCCATCGAGCGCCTGCTCAAGGATATCGACCTGGAAAAAGAGGCGGAGCAACTGCGGGAGGAGATCACCACTGCTCGCGGCCAAAAGCGGGCGCGCCTGATCAAGCGGCTGCGGGTGATCGACAACTTCATTGCCACCGGATCCCGTCCGGAGTGGATGGTGTTGCGGGTGCTGCCGGTGATCCCGCCGGATCTGCGCCCCATGGTGCAGTTGGATGGGGGCCGCTTTGCCACCAGCGACCTCAACGATCTCTACCGTCGTGTGATCAACCGCAACAACCGCCTGGCCCGGCTGCAGGAGATCATGGCGCCGGAGATCATTGTGCGCAACGAAAAGCGCATGCTCCAGGAGGCGGTGGACGCGCTGATCGACAACGGTCGGCGGGGGCGCGTAGTGGCGGGGGCCAACAACCGTCCCCTCAAGTCCCTCTCCGACATCATCGAGGGCAAACAGGGGCGCTTCCGGCAAAACCTGTTGGGCAAACGGGTGGACTACTCCGGGCGTTCGGTGATCGTGGTGGGGCCCAACCTGCGCATGCACCAGTGTGGCCTGCCCAAAGAGATGGCCATCGAGCTGTTCCAGCCCTTTGTCATCCACAAATTGATCAAGCGGGGCATTGTCAACAACATCAAGGCTGCCAAAAAGATGATCCAGAGCAATGACCCACAGATTTGGGATGTGCTGGAAGAGGTGATCGACGGCCACCCCGTCTTGCTCAACCGTGCCCCCACCCTGCACCGCCTGGGGATCCAAGCTTTTGAGCCAATCCTGGTGGAGGGAAGGGCGATTCAACTTCACCCCTTGGTCTGCCCTGCTTTCAACGCCGACTTCGACGGCGACCAGATGGCTGTGCATGTGCCCCTTTCTCTGGAAGCTCAGGCGGAAGCTCGCCTGCTGATGCTGGCCACCAACAACATCCTCTCCCCGGCCACCGGCGCTCCCATCATCACCCCCAGCCAAGATATGGTGTTGGGGTGCTACTACCTGACGGCGGACAACCCCCACGCGCCAGATATTGGCGATCGCTTCTTCGCCAGCTTGGAAGATGCTCTCATCGCCTACGACCGCGGCGCCATCGGCCTGCACAGCAAGGTCTGGGTGCGCTACCACGGCCCGATGGAGTTGGGCAAGGGCGAAAAAGAGTCCGAGCCGCAAATCATCGAAGAAGCGGGCGGCATCCGCCTCAAGATCACCAACTACCGCCGTATCCGCGAAGATCAAAACGGCAACGTGATCAGCCAGTACATTCGCACCACGCCGGGCCGGATCATTTTTAACAAGACCGTGCAGGATATTTTGTCTGCGTAGTTACCCTCTGCCGTAGGACGGCTCTTCTCTCCCCTTCTCTCTAGCGAGGCATCATGAGCGAAAAAGGACGATTTTCCGCTGGCCTGTCGCGGCAGGCTGCCGACGGCAACAAAGCCGACGCCCCTTTGCCCCCTGTGCCCTTTCGCAACTATCAAATTGGCAAAAAAGAGCTGCGTAACCTGATTGCCTGGTCTTTTGCCCGCTACGGCACAGCCCGCACCGCTCAGATGGCGGATGCTCTGAAGACCCTGGGCTTCAAATACGCCACCCAGGCAGCCGTCTCCATCAGCGTTGAAGACCTGCGCGTTCCCCCCAGCAAGCGGCAGTTGTTGGCACAAGCGGAAGCCGAGATCGAGGCGGCCACCGAGCGCTACACCCGCGGGGAAATCACAGAGGTGGAGCGCTACCAAAAGGTGATCGACACCTGGAACCAGATCAACGACCAGATCAAGGAGGAGATGCTCAGCAACTTCCGCCAGAACGATCCCCTCAACTCCGTCTACATGATGGCCAACTCGGGGGCAAGGGGGAACGTCTCCCAGGTACGGCAGTTGGTGGGCATGCGCGGCCTGATGGCCAACCCCCAGGGGGAGATCATCGATTTGCCCATCAAAACCAATTTCCGCGAGGGCCTGACCGTTACCGAGTACATCATCTCTTCCTATGGGGCCCGCAAGGGCTTGGTGGATACGGCCCTGCGCACCGCCGACTCTGGCTACCTCACCCGCCGCTTGGTGGATGTGTCTCAGGATGTGATCGTGCGGGAATCCGACTGCGGCACCGACCAGGGCATTCTCCTGGAATACCTGATGGATGGGGACAAGGTGGTGGTGTCTTTGGAGGAGCGCTTGGTGGGCCGAGTGCTGGCGCGCGACGTGGTGCACCCAGAAACCCAGGTGGTGCTTGCCCGTCGCAACCAAGAGGTGGATCACGACCTGGCCAAGACGATTGTGGAGGCCGGCATCCGCCAGGTGATGGTGCGTTCTCCCCTCACCTGTGAGGCCAACCGCTCCGTGTGCCGGATGTGCTACGGCTGGAGCTTGGCCCATTCCCGCTTGGTGGATCTGGGGGAAGCGGTCGGGATCATCGCCGCCCAATCGATTGGGGAGCCGGGCACCCAGTTGACCATGCGCACCTTCCACACGGGAGGCGTGTTTACAGGGGAGGTGGCCCGCCAAATTCGCGCCCCCTTTGCGGGTGTGGTGCGGTTCCCGAAAAATCTGCGCACCCGCCCCTTCCGTACCCGCCACGGCGACGATGCTCTACAAGTGGAGGTAAACAACCAAATCATCTTGGAAGGCCCAGACGGGCAACGGGAGTCCTTCGACATGACCCAGGGATCCACCCTGCTGGTGCGGGACGGAGCCCAGGTGCAGCGGGATCAGTTGATTGCAGAGGTGTCCCTGGCCAAGGCCAGCCGTAAGAGCACCGAGAAAGCCCAGAAAGAGGTGGTGGCCGACCTGGCTGGAGAAATTCGCTTTGCCGATCTGCCCATCGAGGAGAAGACTGACCGCCAGGGTAACACCACCTACACTGCCCAGCGGCAGGGATTGATCTGGGTGATGTCTGGACAGGTGTACAACCTGCCTCCGGGGGCCGAGCCGGTGGTGAAAAACGGGGATCGGGTGCAGGCGGGGGATGTGATCGCCGAAACCTCGCTGGTGACGGAGCATGGCGGCATTGTGCGGCTACCGGAGCGCAGCGACACCAGAAGTGGGCGCGAGGTGGAGATCATCAACGCTTCGGTGGTGTTGCGGGAAGCACGGGTACGGGTGGAATCCCACCAGGGGCGGGAACAATTTTTGCTGGACACTTCCAGTGGGCAGACCTTTGTTCTCAAGGCTACTCCGGGCACCAAAGTGGGCAACGATGAGGTGGTGGCGGAGCTGATCGACAACCACTTCCGCAGTCAGACGGGAGGCTTGGTGAAGTTCGCCGGCATTGAGGTGGCACGGCGCGGCAAGGCCAAGCAAGGTTACGAAGTCATCCAGGGCGGCACCCTGCTGTGGATCCCAGAAGAGACCCACGAGGTGAACAAGGACATCTCCCTGCTGAACGTGGACGATGGCCAGTATGTGGAAGCAGGCACTGAGGTGGTGAAAGACATCTTTTGCCAGAATGCCGGTGTTGTCGAAGTCATCCAGAAGAACGACATTCTGCGGGAGATTGTCATCAAGCCGGGATCCCTGCATCTGGTGGACAACCCCGCCGACTTGGAAGTGAAAAGTGGCACCCTAATCCAGCCAGGGCAACCGGTGCTCAGCAGCATCGTTCCCGACCGACTGGTCTACCTGGAACACGTGGAAACTCCCGAAGGCCCAGGCTTGCTGCTGCGTCCGGTGCAGGAGTACGAGATCCCCGACCGGCCCTTGGTGCCCACTCAAGAGTCCACCAGCGAGTCCGGTCGCTCCATTCGTCTGCGGGCGGTGCAGCGGGTTCCCTTCAAAGATGGGGAGCGGGTGAAGTCGGTAGGCCCTGTAGAGCTCCTGCGCACCCAACTGGTGCTGGAAATCGATACCGACGCCCCACAACTGAAGGCCGATATCGAGCTGATCCAAGATGAGAAGGATCCAGATATTCGCCGCCTGCAACTGGTGATTCTGGAAACCCTGTTGCTGCGCCGCGACGTGGAAGCGGATCTGACGCAGGGGAGTACCCACACGCGGCTGTTGGTGAAGGAAGGAGACTCCATCGCCAGCGGAGATGTTATCGCCCGCACCGAAATCCAAGCCAAAAAGGCCGGGATCGTCCAAGGGATCCGCGAGGGAGCGGAGGTGGTACGGCGGGTGCTGGTGATTACCGACGACGATCTGGTGCAGGTGCCCCTGACGGGCCCAGCCAATGTGGAAGTGGGGGCGCTGGTGCGGGCTGGGGACGAGCTTGCTCCCGGGATCCCTTCTCCACAGTCGGGACAGGTGATGCAGATAACGGACGGCCAAGTCCTGTTGCGGATGGCGCGGCCCTACTTGGTTTCTGCGGGTGCCATTCTGCAGGTACGGAATGGCGATCTGGTGCAGCGGGGGGATTCTCTGGCCCTCTTGGTGTTCGAGCGGGCCAAGACAGGGGACATCATCCAGGGTCTGCCACGGATTGAGGAGCTGCTGGAGGCCCGCAAGCCCAAGGAAATGTGTGTTCTGGCCAAGCGGCCCGGCACCGTTCAACTGAGCTGGCGGGGAGAAGAGCCAGATCTCAAGGTCATCGAAGCCGATGGCACGGTTAGAGACTATCCTGTGCTGCCGGGGCAGAGCTTGATCGTGGTAGATGGACAGCCGGTGGGGGTGGGGGATCCCCTAACCGATGGCCCTGCCAACCCCCACGACCTCTTGGAGATCTACTACGAGTACCATCGCCAAACCTTGGGAGATGACCAAGCCGCACGGTTGGCTCTGCGGGAGGTGCAGCGCTTCTTTGTCAACGAAGTGCAGAACGTCTACCGCTCCCAGGGGGTGGAGATCTCCGACAAACACATCGAGATCGTGGTGCGCCAGATGACCTCCAAGGTGCGGGTGGATGATGGTGGCGACACCATCCTGTTGCCGGGGGAGCTGGTGGAGTTGCGGGAAATCCAGCAGATCAATGCCACCATGGCCATTACTGGAGGAGCGCCGGCCAAATACACGCCCGTCCTGCTGGGGATCACCAAGGCCAGCTTGAATACCGACAGCTTCATCTCAGCGGCCAGCTTCCAGGAAACCACCCGCGTGCTGACTGAGGCGGCCATTGAGGGCAAATCCGACTGGCTGCGCGGCTTGAAGGAAAACGTAATCATCGGGCGCTTGATCCCGGCAGGCACGGGCTTCACCACCTACGAGGAGATTGCCGCCGAGCCGGAGCCTGACGAAGAGGAGGAAGAGCCTGCGGTGTTGCCGGAGCTGCCGCCTCGTTTGATCTTGGAAGATGATCAATTGATCGACGATTCCACCCCTGCCTTCGACGAGCTAGAGGAGGATGACGACGAGGAGGAGTGAGGCGCTGGGTCTCCAGGATTGGGCCACTTTGCAAACTGAAATCGTCAGTTGCTGCCGCTGCCCCCGCTTGGTGGCCTGGCGAGAGTCAGTCGCCCTTCAGAAGGTGGCCCGTTTTCGCGACCAGCTCTACTGGGGCCGACCGGTGCCAGGGTTCGGGGATCCGCAGGCGCGGCTGTGGGTGATCGGGTTGGCGCCGGCAGCCCATGGGGGCAACCGCACCGGGCGCGTGTTTACCGGGGATCCCAGCGGGGACTGGCTGTTTCGCGCCCTGTACCGAGCCGGGTTTGCCAATCAGCCCACCTCTACCCACCGAGAGGATGGCCTGCAATTGCAGGATTGCTACATCTCGGCAGTGGTGCGCTGTGTGCCCCCGGAGAACCGCCCCACCGCCATAGAAGCCAAGACCTGCCTGGGCTACCTGAAGCAAGAGCTGGAGCTGCTAACCCAGGTGCGGGTGATCCTGACGTTGGGGCATTTTGCCTTCCAACACGCTCTGACGCTCTTGCCACCTCTCAGGCCCCGTCCCCGCTTTGGCCACAACTGCGTTATTCCCCTGGCAGAGGGTCGCTATTTGCTGGCGTCTTACCATCCCAGCCGGCGCAACACGGCCACACGGCTGCTGACGGAGCCGATGTTGGATGCCGTTTTCGCGCAAGCCCAGCAGTTGCTGTCTGGTAAGCCAGCCCGACCGGCTGAGGATTAGGCGGGTTGCCAAGATTCGAGGCGATAGGCACTGTCCCAAAACAGCCATTCCAACCGGGAGGCAGTGACAAAAGCTGCCCTCATCTTTTCCCGCAGCGGTTCTGTAGCCTGCTGAGCGACGGAGTCGGTGATGTCCAAAGCCTGCTGCACCACTTGGGCAAATTCTTCCCCGGCGTAGGTGTCGATCCACTGTTGGTAGGGATTGTCAGGCTGCGCGGTGCGATAGATGGCGGATCCCACCTCTCGGTAGATCCAAAAGCAGGGCAGCACAGCGGCAATGGCCACCTCATAGGGATCCACAGCCGCCGCAGCCAACAAAAAACGGGTATAGGCGAAGCAGGCAGGGGCATAGGCTGTTTCGGGTTGAATGTCGTAGAGGCGAAAATAGCTTTCGTGCAGGCTGCGTTCGGCCACAATGGCTCCCAGGGCAAAGTTCAAGAAACTCACCACCTGCTCAGCCCCTTCGGAACGAGCTCCAATCAAGGCCAGGGCGCGGGCAAAGTCGGTGAGATAAAGAGCATCCTGCTGCAAGTAAAACTGGAACCGCTGCCGCGATAGGCTGCCCGCTGCCAACTCTCGGTTGAAGGGGTGATCGAGGATTTGCTTGTAGATGGGCTGAATGGCTTGCCAAAGGTGGGCTGTAAAGGACTGGGGCATGGCGACCGTCTCTCGGCGTTTGGTCTTCAGCTAGAAATTGCAGGAGCCCCGCACTGTACCTATAAAGTCAGTGTTGGGAGGAATGCTATAATAATACTGCGGGCACCAGAAACGGTTTTTTTTAAGGCACTGGTAACGGTCGATTGGGGGTGCAGTAAACCACCCCAGAGGCTCGTGGTTGGCTTGCTAACTGCAGGGCTACTAAAAGCCCGCTCCGTACCGCCTAGCGGTTGGTGTCGGGTAGTTTACTCGATTGGTGATTGACCTGACCAGGGCCAGCACCTCTGCTGGGGCTGAGGCTTTCTTCATTTTGAATCTCAATTAGGCTTCGGGCATGAGGGGGCGGAACCCATGCTT
>NZ_JANSIC010000054.1:10563-13261 GCF_047461955.1 Synechococcus sp. R55.7 | reverse complement strand
ACCCGTCCATCGAGTGAACCCAGAGGTGGCTCTGGCTTTGGAGGGGTGACGGGGGCATAGTGGGGGCAACCCTGGCACGGCCCTTGGGGATGGACGGCACAGCGCAACCAGGCCGAGTGGGCACTGAAAACACAAGAGGGATCCCCCAGGGGTGGGCCAAATTCGCCGGCCCGTTGACGGCGCAGCAGCACCACTTGCCGTCGCCAATCTTGCAAAAATCGGCTGTAGGCGCGTTCCCGCCAGCGACGCTTGGCCGCATTTTCGAGGACGTGGGCGGTGAGGTTATCCAACATGGAACGATACCCAGGGAAGAGGCCAACAGGCTGGGAGTTGCGTTGGATGGCTGAGAACCTCAGGATGGCACACACTGGCGAGAAGAACCCAAGAATTGCAAACTCTCCTTGAGTTCAGTTTAAGTTTGTGGAGTTTCTTCCGATGGCTCTGGCTGCTGGTGGCGGGCCTGGGCCCGTTGCAGGGCTTCTCGCACCACAGCAAAGCCCGTTCCCCCGGCGCTGAGCCGCGTGGCCACCACCTGGCGGGGCTCAATGGCCGTCAAAATGTCCGCCTCAAAGGCCGGGTGGAAGGTTTTCCAGCGCTCCAAGGGCAGATCCCGCAGCAGGATCCCCTCTGCCAAACAAATGCGCACAATCTGCCCCACCAAATCATGGGCTGTGCGAAAGGGGATCCCTTTGCGCACCAGGTAGTCGGCCACATCGGTGGCGTTGGAGAAATCTTCCTGCACAGCAGCCGCCATGCGCTCAGGTTGAAATTGGATCCCTTCCCGCAGCAGAATGGTCATCGCCTCTAGGCAGGCTTTCAGGGTATCGACCGTGTCGAATAGCCCCTCTTTGTCTTCTTGGAGGTCTTTGTTGTAGGCCAGCGGCAGCCCCTTCAAGGTGACCAACAAAGCCTGGAGATGGCCAAACACCCGCCCCGCCTTGCCGCGCACCAACTCCGGCACATCGGGATTTTTCTTCTGGGGCATGAGGCTGGAGCCGGTGGCACAGGCATCGGTGAGGGTGACAAAGCCGAACTCCTGGGAAGCCCAGAGGATCACCTCTTCCGAGAGGCGGCTGAGATGCACCAAAATCAAGCTGGCGGCAGCGTGGAACTCCACCAGGTAGTCCCGGTCGCTGACGGCATCCAAGCTGTTGGCGCTGATCCGCTCAAATCCCAGCAGATGGGCGGTGAGCTGCCGATCGATGGGCAGAGAAGTGCCGGCCAAAGCCCCGGATCCGAGGGGGCAGACATTCACCTCTTCCCGCACCCGCCCCAGCCGTTGCCAGTCTCGCCAGAACATTTCTTCATAGGCCAAGAGGTGGTGGGCCAAGCTAATCGGCTGAGCCCGTTGCAGATGGGTGTAGCCGGGCAGGATTGTCTCCAGATGCCGCTCGGCCAAGTCCAACAAAACTCCGCGCAGCTCCCAGAGGGCTTGACGAAGGTGATCGATCTGATCTCGCAGATAGAGACGCAGATCGGTGGCCACTTGGTCATTGCGGGAGCGCCCGGTATGCAGTTTTTTTCCCACTTCCCCCACCAAAGCCACCAAACGACGCTCGACGGCGTAGTGGACATCCTCTGCCTCTGGATCGGGCCGGAAGGTGCCGGCAGCCGCTTCCTGTTGGATCTGCTCCAATCCCCACCGGATCTGGTCGGCCTCTTGCTGGGTCAGGATGCCACAAGCGGCCAACATCTGCACATGAGCCAGGGATCCGGCCACATCGTAGGGCAGCAGGCGGATGTCGAAGCCGATGCTGGCGTTGAAGCGGGCGATGGCAGGATGCAGGGATCCCTCAAAGCGCTGGCTCCAGGGGCGAGGGGTGGAAGTTACCGTCGGCTCAGACATTGGCTGGGAACCGGAAGAATGGGGAGAAGGATTGACCACCGTAGGAAGACCCCACTGCAGTTGTGGAGAAAAAACACAGAAACCGACCGCCGACGGCCAAAACCCCGCCGGCTCAGGCCAACTGGATCCAGCTAGAGCAATGGCGACAAGGCTCTAGTGGGAGCTGGTGATGCTCTTGAGCATGTAGCCCGCCACGATCCCTATCAAAAGCGCCCAAATTTGGCCCGATTCCACAAAGCCATTCCAACCCTTGCGGATATCGCCCAGCACATCCTGTCGGAACACCTGCCCGACAATCATTTCCGTCTGGAAAGCCGTGGGGGCCGGCAAGTAAACCGAAGCGGTTTCAGACCCAGAAGGAGAGAAGTTCATGGTTGTACCTCAGGTGTAGATAACACAGTGCAGCCAACCTGGTAGCTCCACCAGCTAGAGCGTACCGCTCTGAAAGACCTACGAAACGCCAACAAACACTTCCACTCGCACCGGCGGCGCGGAGTGCTCAGCGTCTGCCGCGCTTCTGCTTTCTTCCTGCCTTAACGAACTATGGCTGGCAGCAGAGATCACCCCCACTGCCCCGCCAGAGGGATCTCCACAGGCGTGACTTCCCCGCAAGCTGCAGGTAGCCGCTCCTTGCTCTCTGAGAGAGCCACACAGACTAAAGCTGGAGCAGGCTTTAGCCCATGCAGAACGCATGCCAGAACTAACCAACTAGCCTAGTAGTCCGGCAAAACCACGTCAACCAACCCACCGTTGCTGCCCAGCCCAGTAGCGTTGAGTAGCTTGCTTGAGCTATTGTGAGCGTTGCGGCCTGCTGTCATTAACCCTGAGTTTGAACTTTTTTAGCTAGGCTGG
>NZ_JANSIC010000054.1:2784-10463 GCF_047461955.1 Synechococcus sp. R55.7 | reverse complement strand
TTTAGCTAGGCTGGCTCGGAGTCGGGCAACACCTTCAACACCACCAGCGTTGTGTCGTCCACGGGCTCAGGCCGCAGGGAAATCTCGTCCTGCAACAGGAGCTCTGGATCCTCGGGCAGCCACAGGGGAAGAGGATGGGATCCCCGACGGCCTCGGAAGGCATCCATCTGCTCAAACAAGCTCTCCAAAATGTCTTCGGGGGAGTCGTAGCGACAGGCAGCGTACTGGATGGCGTCCATCAGCCCAGAGGTTTCCAAGCGCTCGCCGCGGGTGTTGGCTGTCTCCGTGTAGCCATCGGTGTAGTACACCACCACATCCCCGGGTTGCAGTTGCACGCAGCTTTCCGAGTAGTGGCTGTTTTCTTCCAAGCCGATCAGCGCCCCCTCTGTGTCCAGGGGTTGAATTTCTCGGGTGCGGGCCTGCCACCACAGGGTGGGGTTGTGGGCCGCGTTGCTGAAGCAGAGGCGATGGGAGCGGGGATCGTACTCCGAATAAAACAGGCTGATGAAGCGATTGGAGTTTTCCAGGTCACTGTACATGGCCCGGTTCAGATGTTGCAGAACACGGGCCGGCGAATGGCGGTTGAGGGCCTCCGCCCGCACCATGGCGCGGGTCATGGTCATCAACAGGCCGGCGGGCACCCCTTTGCCCATCACATCCCCAATGACGATGGCCAAGCGAAAGCCTGCCGTTTCTTCAGATGAGTCGGATGTTTCCAGGCGTTCGCCGGGAATCTTGATGAAGTCATAGTAGTCGCCCCCCACTTTGCTGGCCACCCGGCAACGGGCTGCCAAGCGAATCCCCTTGACTTGAGGGCACTCCCGAGGTAGCAGTTGGGTCTGGATGTAGGAGCCGATCTCCATCTCTTTTTCCAGGGCCATCTTGCGGCGCAAGGCTGCCGTCAAGCGGTCATTTTCGATGGCCACCCCTGCCTGATCGGCGACCAAGCGCAACAGTTGTTGGCGACGTTCATCCCAGTGGTAGCCAGGCTGACGGCTGAAGACGTACAAGCGACCCTGGACAGAGTTGCGAATCAGCAGCGGCGTGCCGAAAAGGCGTACATCCGGCCCCAAGCTCTGGCGGAACCGTTCGTCCAAGAGGTGTTCAAGGGCAGGGATCTTAACAGACAGGGATCCCTCCGTTTTGAGAATGGGCTCTTGAGCCGAGAGGGTCTGGGTAATTTGCTCCATCTCAGCCCGAATCTGCTCGCGGTGATTGAGATCAGAGCAATGCAGTTGATCCAACTGGATGGTGCCGTTGGGATTGAACAAAACCAGGGCTCCGCCTTCGGCATCGGTCAGTTGGCTGGCCACAAAAGCCGTCAGCTCCAGGATCTGGTTCAAGTTGTTAAAAGAGCGCAGAGCAAAAGCCAGCCACGCCAGCAGATACTGCATCCGATGGTGTTCTCTCTCCAGTTCTGCCACCCGATCCGGCATTGCAGGGGCAGGCACAATGGCCGGCTTGACCTCCGGCAGCTCTCTATCATCGGACGCAACGGCACCTGAAGAGGTGGGATCCTCATCCTGGCCGGTCTGAGCTGAGCGCAAGTCCCCCGAATTGTCCGTGGGCGACAGCGACGGAGCATTGGGGGGGAGGGGATTTTTGCCCGAATCCTGGGCCAGCAAGGACTCTGACCACAAAGAATCTGACAGCCCGGCAGGGGGCTGCCCTAAAACGGCCTTTTGGGGGCTGTGATCATCCATCGGGAAGACTGGCGTTAATCCCTTGGAAACGTAACGAAACAGCTTAGCAAAAATATCACAAGCTTCATCACACTCATCCCTCACACCCAGCGATGCTGACGGGATCCCTGGCACAGCTCTCGGTAGAGCTGTTCCACCTGGCTGAGGTTGTGGCTGAGGGTATAGCGCTCCAGCACCCGCTGGCGGGCCTTCATCCCCAGCAGTTGGGTAAACTCCCGTTGATCCCGCAGCAAAGGCAGCAGCGTTTGCAGCTCCGCCGTCACCCGTGTCGGATCCAGCAGGATCCCGGCTCCATCGGCCAAAACCTCGCCATCGGCACCCACATCGGTGGCCACTGCTGCCAGCCCACAGGCCATCGCCTCCAACAGGGACAAAGAGAGCCCCTCGATTAAAGAGGGCAAAATAAACACATCGGCTCCTCGCAAGATCTCGATGCGTTGCTGCTCGTCGGCAATATAGCCCAGCCAGTGGATCCCATGTTGAAGGGTGTAGAAGGGCTTGAGGGTGTTGAGCAGTGGCCCATCCCCCACGATCAGCAGACCACACTTCTCCCCCATTTGGGCGTGTTTCCAAGCCTTGAGTAGGGCTTCCAGGTTTTTTTCCGGCGAGACCCGCCCTTGATAGACGAAGATCCGCTCCAGTCCCAACCGCTGTTTGAGGGTGGAGGGCCCAGGCGCGTACTTGTCCACATCCACACCATTGGGAATGACCACCACCTGCTGGGGGCTCACCCCCAGTTTGACCAAGATCTCCCGTTGCGTTTCCGAGAAGACAATGGTGCGGTGATAGTTGGCCAAACACGGGGCGTAGAGCTGGTAGGCCAAGTATTGGGTGCGAGAGGCGATGTTGCGCCGCCGTCGGTCGAAGGCAGGGTGGAAAGTAGCCACCAGCGGCTGGTTGAGCTCAGCGCAGATCTCCGGCAACACAAAGTCGATGGGAGAAATGGTCAAGGAGGCATGCACCAGATCCGGCTGCAATTCCTTGAGGGCCTGGGTGAGCAACCGCTTGGCGTTGGGGGCCGGGATCGTGTAAATCTGCGACTTGTACAGACAGGGGAGGGAAACGTCTCGACGATCCAGCTCCGCCCTCCAGCCTTCACCTCCAGGATCCAGGGCGGGCGGTTGGCCCTCGTTGGTGAAGTGAAAAAAGCTCACTTGATGCCCTCGATCCAAAAGGCCGTTGGTCATCTCGCGGCTATAGGTGACGTTGCCACAGAAAGGTGTCTTTTTGCCTATCCAGGCGATGTGCATGGGCGGATCCCCGCGGAGCTGAAACGCTGAGCTGCAAAGGGAGTCTCGATTCTTAAACCTCTACAAGAGTAGCAGAGTTGGCTCCTGCCTTGACCCGTTCCCCCAGAAGAGGGTATCCAGCCTGGCGCTGCGGCAGGATTTACGAGACCTCTCTGCCCAATAAGCTCCAGGTGTACAGCCCCGCCAGCCCCGTCAGAACAGCCAGGGCCACAAACATCCAGGGAAGGCCAAAGCAAGCTTCCGCCAATCCCGTAAACACCAGCGGCAAACTGAGGGCAATGTTGGCGGCGTTGTTCTGGAGCCCAAAAATCTTGCCCCGCAGATGGTCAGGCGTTTCCTCTTGGATCAAGGTTTGCATCGGCACCGCCACCAAAGCCCCCCCACAGCCCAACAGGGCAATCCAGCCCAAGCTGGGCAGCAGCCAGTGGGTCGTCCAGGAGAGGGCTGCCAGAGCCCCACAGAGCAGCAGGGATCCCAGGCCAACCCAGGCGCGGCGGCTCACCCGTCGGCCCGTATGGCCCACCCAAAAGGCGCCGATCCCCATGCCTAGGCCAGCAGCGGCCAACAACACCCCGAACTGATCCGGCTTCAGCTCTGCCATCACTTCGGCCATGCGCACCGCCAAAACTGCCAGCGCCGCAAACAGCGAGTAAAGCACCACCACCTGCACCAAAGCAGCTCGGATCAGGGGCACCTGGCCGACATAGTGCAGGCCCAAGCGGAGATCTTCCCAGAGGTGGGGGACTTCCCAACGCCGGGGCTCTAGCTTCTCATGGGGTTGTAGCAGCAATAGCAGGGATCCCGCTAAGAGGTAGGCTCCCCCCACCAACAGCTCCGGCCCCACTTCCCAGCCCGGCAACCAATGGCGTACCCAACGATCTGCCAGGGTTAACAGCGGCTCCCCCACGGCAAACCCGACGATCAGCGAAGCCATCATCGTGGTGGTGTACAGGGAGTTGGCCGCCAGCAACTCTCCTTTCGGCAGGATCAGCGGCAAAGTCGCCTGCTCGGCAGGAGCAAAAAACTGGGTCAGAACCGAGACGGCAAAGCTCACCAGCAACAGCCCCGCAAACCCCAAGGGGATCCCCGGCCAAAGGTCGCGCCCGGCAGTGAGCCAGAGCAGCGGCGGCAACAGCAGCACTAGGATCCCACGCCCCAGGTTGGAGAGCACCAACACCCCTTTTTTCAGCCAGCGATCCACAAATACCCCTGCCAGGCTGCCCAATAGCATCGCCGGCAGCGTAAAAGCCAGCATGATGGCCGAGACCCAACCGCTGATGGAAGCCCCTTCCGGCTGAAATTCGCGGGCAACCAACCCAATCAGCAGCACCAACAACACCTTGTCCGCCAACTGGGAACACGCCTGACCCATCCACAGCAGCAGGAAATTGCGCCGGCGCAGCACGGCCACAAAGTTTCTCAGGCCCGGCTCAGATAGACCTTGATCTTCTTTCTCTTCTTTTTGCCCTTTTTCGGGATCTTCAGGAGATGGCTCTGGCAAGGGATCCCCAGGAGAACACTCCGGCGAGCTGAGGGCGGGGCTTGCTGTCGGCTCAGGCAAGAGAGCTTCTGACTTCAGCCCCCAAGTTGGCGTTGACGCAGGTGGGGGATTCTGGAGAGGGGAACTGGGGTGGCAGATCCCTGCCCCTCCCTCCGGCCAGCCCCATCGTTGCTCCAAAGTCATCATGCTCCCCAGGTGACCTGCCCATTTCCCCGACGTCGGCCCCACAACAGAATGGGATCCCGTCAGCAAACAAAAGTGGAAATGGGGTGCCCCGATCTTATCTTGGCCCGCCTTCCAATCCACCAACCCAAATCTTGGGAATCGGCAGGCCTAGCTTCCTGCGGCAGACAAGGAGCGCAAGGGATCCGGGATCGACTCGCTGGGAGCCACAAAGCTGCCCTTCTCTACAAAGGTTAAGCGCAGGCTCAGCCAACGAATAAAATCCGCGTTGGTGGATACCACTGCCCCCAGGGGCTCCTTCAACTTGTCCCGCAGGGGCTTTAACTCTGGAGCTTCCATGAAGGCCGGCTGGGGCACCCAGAAGAAATCGACAGGGCAATGGCGCTCCTCGCAGTATCGACGACGCTCCTCCAGCACCTCTTCCAGAGGCTCAGAACGTAAGAAAGACAGGCTGGCAACGACAAAATGATAGGTAGTCGGTTCGGCAGCAGACATAAGATTGCTGTGGAACTGTGTTGAGAATAAAGGCTAGAGCCGGGCGTCCACCGCTCCTTGCAGATCCTCTCCCTCAGAGAGAGGCAGATTTGAGCAGATGCGGAGCCGGATCGCGGGAGCTACACAGCGGCTGACAGTCTTCCAACTGCCGGAGAACGGGTAGCCGCGCCATGACTTCCTCAGGGGGCATGGAGTGTTCTGAAGCCTGCTTGAGGGTAGGTAGAGCCTGAGCTGCCCATTCCCGAGCCCAGGGAGCGGACTCAGGAGTTTCCTTCTCCTCCAACAGCTCTTGGCAAAGGGCAGTTGAGCGCTCCAAGTCACCACTGCCTTGATATGCCATGATCAGAGCTACACGAGCCAAAACGCATTCTTCCGGATCTGCCCTAGAGCCATTGCGCTCGCTCAGGCGGCGGGACAAACTCTCTTGTCTTTCTTGGATGGAACAGCAGTAGCAGAAGGACTCGAGAAGGTTGATCGCCTCCAGGTAGCGCTCCTGCTTGAGAGCAGTGATACCGGCGCGGAGGGATCCATGGGGGTGGGACATGAGCCTAAGTACAAGAAAAGAGTTCGGACGGACTTGCACCTGAAGGTTATCCAGTCAGTGGCCCGTCTTCTCATCCAAGGTTTCGTGTCTAAAACTACTATACACCCTCTGGACAAGTGACCGCCGATTTACTCTTCCTCTTAAGCTTGTGGAAAGGGCGCTCAACCCTTACGGGCTAGGGTGTAGGCGCTGACATAGTGAGTCTCCCGGCGCAGCACCGCACAGCCTGCCTGTTGCAGGCGCACCCCCAGATCGTCGTGGATGTAGTCGCGGTAGTAGGGTTCGTGGAAGGTTTGCATAAAGGCTTCCATCGTCTCCTTCAGCTCTGGCGAATCCAGCAGTTGCACCGAGTCGCAGATGACCACCACGCCCCCTGGCTTCACCACCCGACTCATCTCGTTGATGACATTTTGTCTGGCCGGGCCAGGCAGCTCATGAAAGAGAAAAACGCTGATGACGGCGTCAAAGGTGGCATCGGCATAGGGCATGGCCTCGGCGTTGGCGCGGATAAGCTGGGGCAGCTCCCCCGGCAGCTCCTGCAACAGTCGGTTGGCCTTGCGCAGATAGGCGGGGGAAAGATCCAGACCGTACAAAGCCGCTTTGGGCAGGGATCCCCGCAGTAGGCGCAGCATCCGCCCCGTGCCACAAGCTACATCGAGGATGTGGGGGCTGACCAAGGTGGGATCCAAGGCATCTTTGAGCAGGCGAATCACCCGACGGCGCATCGCGTCCGCTGTGCCCCCAAACAGCAGCTCCACCTGCAGGTCATAAAGCTCAGCCGAGCTGTCGCTCAGGTAGCCGTTGGTTTGGTAATGGAAATTTTGCAGGTAGTATTTCGGATAGCCCTCGGTGGAGATGTCTTGAGAAAACTCTTGGTAACGCTTGCTGTGAACCCGCCGAGTAATTTGCGGCAAATCCAACCACACCTGTGGGTAATAGCGGGCAAAGTCCAGCCAGGGGTTGTCGAACAAGAGCGCGTGCGGGTAGTACCCTGCCTCAGCATCTTGCCAGTCCGCTTGCAGGAGTTGTTCATAACGGGCCCGCAACACCTGTAGCGTGTCAGCGCTCACCCGCACCTTGGCCCGCGGCGGCGGGGTCCTCCCGGAGGAGAAGCTTTGCAGATCCCTGAGCACGGAGAGCATCAGATCTGAAGCTTGGGTGGAGAGCGCTTTGTGGGCAAAGCCGAAGATGTTTTTGCCCCACTGAAAAGCGCGGTAGGCAGCTTCTCCGACTGGAGATGGGATCGGCAGCGACAGCTCAGGACTTAGTTGTAGGCTCATAACCCTGCAAGGTGCGAATGAAGAATGAAGGCTTAACGTTTGTTTACACTTAATTATAGCAAGGCGGCCACGCCGGGCCGGCACCCGCTGGGCGCGGGGAAAACCTGGCGGAATTGGATCCCTGAGCACACCCCATCTGGCCAAGCAGGGGAGTACTCTAGTGGTGTCCTCAAAAGGATGTCCCCGATTGCCCTATGAGCTGGAGGAAGGGGCTGATCAGGTCGATTTGATAATGGGAAGAGGGAGCGCCTCAGCATGACAACCAAGACGGTGTTGGTCATTGACGATAGCATCATGATTCGCAAGATGGTGGCCAGCATCTTGGCCGATCAGTTCCAAGTGGTGGAGGCCAAAGACGGGTTGACAGGGCTGGAAGCGGCCAAAAAACATCACCCCGACCTGATCCTGCTGGATTTTGTCATGCCCAAGATGGATGGCTACGACACCTTGCAGGCCATCCGCCGCGAAGACAGTCTGAAAAATACCCCTATCATCATGATGTCGGGGCTGAAGGAACAGGTGACTGCCCGCATTCCTGAGCCCTTTGTCGATTTTGATTTCATCGAGAAACCGTTTGAGGCAGATGCCCTTTTGGCTCTTATCCAAAAGGTCCTCCAGGTTGCCCCTGCCGCTGCACCGGAGCCGGGATCCGAAACCAACACCCAACTGATTCTGAACCGGCTCACCGCCATCGAGACGCTGCTGATTCAAGGTACGGAAAAC
>NZ_JANSIC010000054.1:0-2684 GCF_047461955.1 Synechococcus sp. R55.7 | reverse complement strand
GGCGACATCCTCACCGAAGTCTATGGCTATGCCCGCTCGCGACGGGTGATCTGGCTGGGATTTATCTCGGCGGCCCTCATGTCGGTGACATTCATGATCGTGGGATCCCTGCCGGCCGCCCCCGACTGGCCCTATCAAGAAGCCTACGACCAGATTCTGGGCCTGACGCCCCGCCTTGTGCTGGCCAGCTTAATCGCCTATTGGGGAGGCAGCTTTGCCAACGCCTATGTACTGGCCCGCATGAAGGTGTGGACGCGGGGACGGTGGCTGTGGACACGCACCATCGGCTCTACCCTGGTGGGCCAAGCGGTGGATACTGGACTGTTTGTCACCTTGGCCTTCTGGGGGGTGTTCCCTGGCCTGGGCAGCTTAATACTCTCCAACTATGTGTTCAAGTGTGCCGTTGAGGCGGCGTTCACGCCCCTGACCTATGCCATTACCGGCTGGCTAAAGCAGCAAGAACAAGAAGACTACTTCGATGTGGCAACCGACTTTAACCCCTTCCGCCTCCAGCCTGTGTCTAGATGAATCCATCAGCCGCCTCAACGGATCTGGCCTTGAGAGGGATCCTATTTTGGTATAGTCAGAGCGTCATCCTATTTATCCTGCTGCCATCCGGTGTTACCGGGAGCTTTTATCCAAGACAAGACTTTTGTGAGGGATCCGCAAGATGATGCTCGTTTTCCAAATTGCTTTGTTGGTGTTGGTGCTTTACAGCTTGCTGTTGGTGGTGGCGGTGCCGGTGCTCTACAGCTCAGCCAGCGACTGGAGCCGGGCCAAGAATGTGATTTTGGTGGGATCCCTGCTCTGG
The DNA here is from genome assembly GCF_047461955.1 of Synechococcus sp. R55.7. Taxonomy (NCBI): domain Bacteria; kingdom Bacillati; phylum Cyanobacteriota; class Cyanophyceae; order Synechococcales; family Synechococcaceae; genus Synechococcus; species Synechococcus sp. R55.7. Next base: position 1,873 of record NZ_JANSIC010000054.1, on the reverse strand, counting down.
GTGCTGATGGTGATCGGGGTGGGGGTGCTGAGTTTCCTCAAGTGAAGCCGTAGAAGGGCGAGGGCCAATCCACCGAAGGTCACCTTGTGGTCGCAATCAGCGTTGCGTGGGAGCTGCACCGTGGGTGTGGCGGCCCAAAGTTTTTGTCTGGGATCCTGGACGAACTACGCACTTCCGCACCTCGATAAGCCTTAAGCTCTCTCGGTAGAGGGGATCCCATCCTCTACAATGGACGGCGAGGCGTCGGCCTTGCTTGCCATCGGTCAGGCTGTCTACAGGCCGCGCTAGTGAGCTTTGAAGGTGCTGAGGTGTTTCAACCAGCGGAGGTTTGGGTGTTGAGAGCAGTGATGAGAGCAGGGAAATGTTCGCAGGAACTTGGCCTTGCTCGGCGAGGAATGAGGCTGGCCTTGGCGGGCCTGTTGATGGGGAGCCTGGGATCCCTGGTGATGCCCCATTCTGCAGAGGCGCAGTCGGGTTTGGTGATCACCGGCAGTGAAGGGGTACCTGTCCTCAGCTATCGGCTCGATTTTGGCGGGGTTCGCAGTCGTTTGGATCGCTATCGCCTGACCATTCCCCCCCAGAATGTGGCGGTGGCAGAAGTGCAGATCAACGGGGACAGGAATTTCGATGGCCGCATCGATCCGGAAAGTGTCCGCCTGGAGGTAGAAGGCCGGCCTGTAGAGCTGGATCAAGTGTACTGGAACGAGGAGTTTCGCTCTCTAGAGGTGGTGGCCCGTCAACCCATTGCTGCCGGTCAGGAGATCCGTCTGGTGCTCTCCAACGTGCGCAACCCTTCATCTGCCGGTATCTACCGTGTGGAGGCGCGGGTACGGGGTACGGAACCCAACCCCCTCTTCCGGAATGTGGGCAACTGGCTGATTACCATTGAAGACCCAGAGCGGATTGGCTTCTGATCTATTGACCCGATGATCTGACCTACTGTTGATCTTTGCGGCGATCCTATAGGCACAGCCCTTTTGCGGGTCTGGGACAGCGACACCCAAGTTCCCGGCCAGTTGGGGTGGGATCCCTCTGCAAGTGTTTGTTCGCCGTGGTATGGGCTGCTGGAAAAAGCCGGAGTTCTGAGTTTTTCTAAGAATGGGGATTGTGCAAATCCGGCAAGTTTGGGTGGGGGAGTGTTTACCTTGTTGCTTGCTGACACTTGGTATCCCGATTGGTGGCAGGCTCTAATTTTGGGCATGGTGCAAGGGATCACCGAATTTCTGCCCATTAGCAGCACGGCTCATCTGCGGGTGTTTCCGGCTTTGGTGGGATGGCCGGATGCGGGCGCTTCGTTTACGGCGGTGATCCAGTTGGGCAGTTTGGGGGCGGTGCTGATCTACTTTGCCTCTGACCTGCGCCAGTTGATCCTCGGCTCTTGGAAGGCTTGGCGAGAACGAGATTTTCAGCAGGAGCCTTGGCGGCTGTCGGTCGGGATCTTGGTGGGAACGGTGCCGATTGTGGTGGTGGGGTGGGCCATCAAGGCCATTTGGGGATCCCCGCCCCGCCAGTTGTGGGTGATCGCCGTCGCAGCCATCGGCTTGGCTGTGTTGTTGGGCTGGGCAGAGCAAACGGGCAAACGCCAGCGAGACCTTCACAGCTTAGGCATTTGGGATGGGATCTGGGTAGGGCTGGCCCAAGCTTTGTCCCTGATCCCTGGGGTGTCGCGCTCCGGCTCGACGCTGACGGCAGGGCTGTTTCTCCATTTGCAGCGCTCGGCTGCCGCTCGCTACTCCTTCTTGCTGGGGATCCCGGCATTATTTTTGGCGGGGGTTGTGGAGTTTATCTCCGAGTTCGAGGCAGAGGCCCTGCTGCCGCAGGGGTTGGGGACGCTTTCGGCCTTCGTCTTTTCCTACTTGTCTATCGATTGGCT
>NZ_JANSIC010000053.1:5273-13400 GCF_047461955.1 Synechococcus sp. R55.7 | reverse complement strand
ATCGACCGTTACCAGTGCCTTAAACAACCGTTTCTGGTGTCCGCAGTATTATTATTATATCACAAGGCAAGTGAAGTTGTGTATTCCTCCCGATACTGACTTAATCTGCGCTGGTGCTGCTTTAACCTCCTTTCGCTGCGTCTGAGAAACTTTGGACACTCTACAGAGTTGCCGTTCTGGTCGGTGTAGAAAGCCTTCCAGCCCAAGTCAATGCCAATAACATTGCCTGTGTATTCTCCCTGCTCCTTGCGCTCCACATCCAAGCAGAACTGGGCATAGTACCCATCTGCCCTGCGTATCACCCGCACCCGATTGATTTTGGAGTTTAGGATATGGTGTCTTGCCTCACCATTGCAGTACAAGGCAAATGTTCCTGCGTTGAAGCCGTCGGTGAACGTGATGGACATGCCGTCAGGAGACAGCTTCCAGCCGGACAGCTTGTACTCGACCGACCGACAGTTCTTCTTGAACTGCGGATAGCCTTTCCTTGGCTCTTTGTTCTTGCAACGGCGGTAGAAGTTGGAGAGGGCAGACCAAGCTCTTTCGGCACTAGCTTGACGGGCGGCAGAATTGAGCTGGCGGGCGAAGGGGAACTCTTTGGCCAAGTCCTTGCAGAGGGAATACAGAACCGCTTTGGTCGCGCCCCGGTTATCCATCCAGTACCGTAGACACTTGTTTTGCACAAACTGCGCAGTGCGAATGGCTTCATCCAGAGCTTGGTACTGCTCTGCTGTGCCGTTGAGCAGCTTGGCTTCTCTGACCAACATATTGCTATTTTAAAGTGCTACGCACCGCTACCGCGAACAGCGTTCCTGAAGGGATAAAACGGTCTGCGCCTTACATCCCTACCCTCAAAGGCAGGGCTTTACGGCGTTTTTTCGGTAAAACCGCAGGGAGCGCTCCAGGTTGCCGACGCGGATCATAGTGTGGAGAAGGCGCATGGCACAAGCTCCGAGAAATGGGCGATGCTGCACTTATTTTAGTCTTTGACCTTTTAGTCTTTAGACCGCTGAGGATCCCTTGATGAGCCAAACGCCTCTGCAACGCACCCCCTTGTTCTCCCTTCATCAAGCTTTGGGGGCGCGATTTGTCTCTTTTGCCGGCTGGGAAATGCCGCTGCAGTATCGGGGAGTGATAGCAGAACATCGGGCAGTGCGGGAGAGGGTGGGGACATTCGACATTTCCCACATGGGCAAGTTCACCCTCTGGGGGCCGGAGCTGGGATCCCACCTCAGCCGTCTGGTTCCCAGCGATCTGAGCGCCGTTCCTGTGGGATCCGGTCGCTACACCGTCCTGCTCAATCCACTGGGGGGCATTTTGGATGATGTCATCTTCTACCGGCATCCACCGGAGGGTGAGCTGGAGCACTGGAGCGTGATCGTCAATGCAGCTACCCGGCAGAAGGATTGGGATTGGCTCAACCACCACTTCCAAGGGATCCCCGGAGTCAACCTTCAGGATCACTCCGACACTCGGGTCTTGTTGGCGGTGCAGGGGCCGGCAGCCGAACAGGTTCTCCAGCCCTTTTTGGAGGGATCCCTGAAGGCTTTGCGCCGGTTTCAGCACGGTCAGTTTGCCGGAGCGGCGGGAGCCTTGGGAGAGTCTATCTTCGTGGCCCGCACCGGCTACACCGGAGAAGATGGCTTTGAAGTCATGCTCAGCCCCGAAGACGGCATCCGCCTTTGGGAGCAACTGATTCAGGCCGGCGTACAACCCTGTGGGCTGGGCTGCCGCGATACCCTGCGCCTGGAGGCTGCCTTCCATCTTTACGGGCAGGACATGGACGAGAGCACCACTCCCTTAGAAGCCGGCTTGGGCTGGTTGGTGAACAACCCAGGGGACTACATCGGCAAGCCCGCCATCGAAAGCCAACGGCAGCAAGGGATCCCTCGCCAACTGGTGGGGTTTCGCATGCTGCATCCGGCCATCCCCCGCAGCGGCTATGCCATCTACGCTCCCAACTCCCCTGAGCCGATCGGACGGGTAACCAGCGGCACCCATTCTCCCAGTTTGGGCTACGGCATCGGCTTGGGCTATGTCGCTCCGGCTTGGGCCAAGGTGGGATCCCGGCTGGAAATTGAAATTCGGGGGCAGCGCCAGCCTGCCGAAGTGGTGAAAAAACCTTTCTACAGTGCTGCGCACCGCTGACGCAAACGGTTACAGGTTCCCGTTAACCCAGGGTTTGGCAGCTTTGGGCGTGGAGTATTCCTGTTGCAGCCGCCGCAATTTCCGCAAGGCCCGCCGCTCAATTTGTCGGACTCGCTCTCGCGAAAGGCCGATGTGCTCCCCAATTTCCCGCAGCGTTAGGCCCCTCGATCCATCCAGCCCATAGCGAGCCACGATCACCTGTCGTTCTCGTTCACTCAGTTGGCCCACCAGCGCGCGGACTTCCTCTCGACGGGCAAGCTGGGTTAGGTGTTCAACAGGGTCGTTGTCTTCATCTGGGATGAAGTGCTGCAGCTCGGTGCCGTCTTCATCCCCTACCCCCACATTCAAGGAACGCATCTCTGCCATGTGGCGGGTGATCAGCTCCCGGTAGTTATCGCCAATATCCAGAGAATCAAAAACTTCTTCCGCTTGGGGACGGGATCCCCTTTCGGCAGATAACTCGCGGTAGCGCCGCTTCACCTGGGAGACCTTTTCGTACATGTGGGCCGGCAGACGGATCATCCGCCCCTTGTTTTGGATGCCCCGGTTCACGCTTTGCCGGATCCACCAAGTGGCATAGGTGGAGAACTTGTAGCCACGGGTGGGATCGAACTTTTCCACGGCGCGGGTGAGGCCGATGGTGCCTTCCTGAATCAGATCCAGAAACGGCAAGCCTCGATTGCGATAGCGCTTGGCAATCGACACCACCAAGCGGAGGTTACACTCCACCATTCGTTTCTTGGCTGCTTCCCCCTGCCGCAGGATCTGCTGCAGCTCTGCTAAAGGGATCCCCAGCCGCTGGCTCCAACCTTCCACAGACTCATGGGGCTGCCGTTGCTCCAAGAGCGTCACCATCCGCTGCACCTGGTGAGCCAGGCGGAGCTCTTCTTCAGCGGTGAGCAACGAGTAGCGGCCAATCGTCTTTAAGAAACGCCCCACCGCATCTTGCAAGTCAAGACTTTCTGACATATCAAACCCCACACCATAAATTCATGTCCTGTCAGAATCTCTACTTCTCCTGCTGCATCGGGCCCTCTTCCTACACACGAAGCTGACCTTTCTGCAAACAGCACCTTATTCATACCAGCACAAAAGCCTTTTCGTAAAGGCTTTGACTTCGAAAAATCTAATCCAGAACTCGGTGTTTGACTCACTAAATTTATTGAGGCTGCTTCACTAGACACTACCGGCAGTGCTTTAAGTCCTTTTTTATTGAGTAGTAACTCTACCTTAAGTAGGAGGGAAGAGATCAACTATTTTATAAACTCAATCTTAAGTTCTAGATAGATTGAAAAAATTATTCCACTTGCTTGACCAGTTTTTAGTACCAAATCAGATCTTCAAGAGATCTTCAAGAGACAAAAAAGCAATTTTTTCATCCAATTTGTGGGACTAGAGATGAGTATTTTTGTTCGCAGAGCCATCGGAAAAGCTTACTTGGCAAGGCACAGCAAGGGTCATCGGCGGGTTTTTGGAACGGCTTGGGGCTGGTTTGGTACCTCATCGCCGGCAATTCCAGCCGGAGACAGACGAGAACAGATCCCTGTGGGACAGATTTTTGCTGCTGCCTCCAAACATAGTGGAGACTATCGTCAATTCTTGACTTTAGACGCTAGATGTAGATCCAAGATTTCTGTGTTACCGAACACGCCAGGCGCGGATGCCTCAGCCTTGGTGCTCCGTACCGCTATCGCGAATGCCGCAGCGCGCGCCTACATAAGAAGGCAGGTCAGGCCAGCCCAGCGACCCTCCAGGCCCAGGTGTGTTGCACTCCTGCGGGAGAAAGGGGGAGCTGCGTTCCGCTCGCTCGACCCACCGCAGGATGGTTTACATTTCTTCCACCACCCCAAGGGCGCTTTATAGTGAGGATCCGGTCTCCATCGGTCAAAGGATTGGAAGGGCCATGTCTCACTTCACCACCCTGCAAGTGCAAATCAAAGACGCCGATCTCCTGGAAGAGACTCTGAAGGAATTGGGCTACGCTGTGCAGCGGAATGCCAGCCTGCGGGGCTATCTCTGGAACCGCACCCGCGCCGATCTGGTGATCCGGCAAAAGAATGGCTTCGACATCGGGTTTCGTCGCAACGGGGATCACTACGAGCTGGTGGCCGATCTGTGGGGGGCGGGCATCGATCCCAAGACCTTCCTGGAGCCGATTTTGCAGCGCTACGCCCACAAAAGTTTGCTGCGCTCAGCCCGTGAGCAGGGCTATACCATCGAGGCCGAAGAAGTGCTGGAGGATGGCACCATCCGCGTGGTGGTGGGGCGTTGGCTATAAGCCAGGTTCATCGGGATCTGCCCATGGTAGGTAAGCCTCAGCCGGCTGTCAGAACTGGCCAGGGATCCCGGCCCCAACCTTGGGATCTGGTGTTGGGGGGGCAAACGGCAACCGGGAGCGCCCCGGCCCATGCCTTAGTGCTGGGAGGTCTCGAGGGGGCGCGGCGACGACTCGCCCATAGCGATGAAGCCGTGCGCTTAGCCACGCTATCCCAGTTGCTGCAGTACGGGTCGGCGGGCCTGGCCGAACTCATTGCAGCCCTCGCTGGCAACAGCTCTTGGGCGGTGCGGCTGGAAGCTTGGCGGCTGTTGTCTCAGCTAGGCCAGCCGGAGGCAGAACAGGCCTGTTGCACCTACAGCCCCTTTCGCCCGGTGGGGGGAGCGCAAGGGGTGATCGTGGCCTATCGGCGGGGGGAGCGGGATTTTGCCTATGCAGACCTGGAGGGAGCCGACCTTCAAGAAGCACGGCTGGGGGGGATCAACCTGTGGGAGGCCAACCTGAGGCGGGCCAACTTGCGCTTTTGCAACTTCAACGGCGCCCGGCTGCGGCAAACGGATTTGCGCCAAGCGGATTTGCAAGGGGCCAAGCTGAGCGGAGCCGACTTACAGGGAGCCGACCTGCGGGGATCCGACCTGAGGGGGGTAAAAGTTAGCGGCACCAGCCTGCGGGGATCCCGGCTTTCGGAAGAGACCCACCTAGAAGAACGGGTGCGCCACATCTGGCAGTTGCAGAACTGGGGGGGACAGGGACAGGATTTCTCCGGCCAAGACCTGAGCAAAGCCGATCTGCGAGAACTGGTGCTCTGTCAGATCCGGCTGAGGGGAGCGGATCTGAACCGGGCGGATCTGCGTGGATCCAACCTGGAGGGAGCGGACTTGGGGGGAGCCAACCTACAGCGGGCGGACTTGCGGGGGGCCAACTTGCAAAATGCCGACCTGGAAGGGGCCAATCTCAGCGGCGCCGAGCTGCGTCAGGCCCAGTTTCAGGGGGCTAACCTGCGGCGGGCCGATGTCAGCGGGGCCAACCTAACCCAAGCCAACCTGGAAGGAGCTCAGATCGAAGGGTTAAAGCACAGCGGATCCCGGATTGCCGGCCTGATCTTTCCCGACGGCACCCCGATCAAGCCCTGGTGGTGGTAACAGGTGCCTACCGCTCACCCAATGAGCCAAATCCAAAGGAATCCCAAGATCCCCCGGCAATTGGGCAAACCCGGATCACCATAGGAGTAGAGATACCTATGGGGTACAGCTATGGTTCTGGCAGAACAGCTCTCGACAAAACCGCTCACCGCCGACGAGCTTCGCAAAATGGATGCCTACTGGCGGGCCGCCAACTATCTGTCGGTCGGGCAAATCTATTTGATGGACAACCCGCTGCTGCGAGAACCCCTAAAACTGGAACATGTGAAGCCACGCCTGCTGGGGCACTGGGGCACCACACCCGGGTTGAACTTCATCTACGTGCATCTCAACCGCATCATCAAACGGGAAAACCTCAACATCCTCTACATCACCGGCCCCGGCCACGGTGGCCCTGCTCTGGTGGCCAACACCTACTTGGAAGGCACCTACAGCGAGGTGTATCCCAACATCGGCCAAGACGCCGAAGGCATGCGCAAGCTCTTCAAGCAATTCTCCTTCCCCGGCGGCGTGCCCAGCCACGTGGCTCCGGAAACCCCTGGCTCCATCCACGAGGGGGGAGAACTGGGCTATGCCCTGGCCCACGCCTTTGGGGCTGCCTTTGATAACCCCGATCTGCTGGTGGCCTGTGTGGTGGGGGATGGAGAAGCGGAAACCGGCCCCTTGGCCGCTTCCTGGCATTCCAACAAGTTCCTCAACCCCATCCACGACGGAGCAGTGCTGCCGATTCTGCACCTGAACGGCTACAAGATCGCCAATCCCACCGTTTTGGCCCGCCTCAGCCGTGACGAGCTGCAAAATCTGTTTGTGGGCTACGGCTACAAACCCTACTTCGTAGAAGGCTGCGAGCCGGCAGAGATGCACCAGTTGATGGCCGCCACTTTGGACACGGTGATCCACGAGATCCAAGAAATCCAGCAGCATGCCCGCAGCAAAGGGGATCCCACTCGTCCCCAGTGGCCGATGATCATCCTGCGCACCCCCAAAGGCTGGACCGGCCCCAAAGAGGTGGACGGCAAAAAGGTGGAAGATTTCTGGCGCTCCCACCAAGTGCCTCTGGCGGATCTGGCCAAAAAACCCGATCACCTCAAAGCTCTGGAAGACTGGATGCGCAGCTACAAGCCGGAAGAACTCTTCGATGAAAATGGCCGTCTGCTGCCGGAGCTGCAAGAGCTGGCCCCCAAAGGGGAAAAACGCATGGGGGCTTTGCCCCACGCCAACGGCGGCCTGCTGACGCGGGAGCTGAAAATGCCGGATTTCCGTCGCTACGCCGTGCCTGTCCCCCGCCCCGGCACCACCGAAGCCGAAGCCACCCGAGTTCTGGGGCAATTTCTGCGGGATGTGATGAAGCTCAACCCCCACAACTTCCGCCTCTTTGGCCCCGACGAGACGGCTTCCAACCGCTTGGATGCTGTGTTTGAGGCCAGTGACCGCACCTGGGTAGCTCCCATCTACGATTGCGACGAGCACCTCTCCCCAGATGGACGGGTGATGGAGATCCTCAGCGAGCACGTCTGTCAGGGCTGGCTAGAAGGCTATCTGTTGACCGGGCGACACGGGTTCTTCTCCTGTTACGAAGCCTTCATCCACCTGGTGGACTCCATGTTCAACCAACACGCCAAGTGGCTGAAAACCACCCGTCACATTCCTTGGCGGCGGCCCATCCCTTCCCTCAACTACCTGCTGACTTCCCACGTGTGGCGGCAGGATCACAACGGCTTTAGCCACCAGGATCCCGGCTTTTTGGATCACGTGGTCAACAAAAAGGCCGAAATCATCCGCGTCTACCTGCCCCCGGATACCAATACTCTGCTCTCGGTGGCCGACCACTGCCTGCGCAGCCGCCACTACGTGAATGTGATCGTGGCGGGCAAACAGCCGGCCCTGCAGTACCTGGATATGGATGCGGCCATCAAGCACTGCACCCAGGGCTTGGGCATCTGGGAATGGGCCAGCAATGATCAGGGTTCAGAGCCGGATGTGGTGATGGCCTGCTGCGGCGATGTGCCCACCATGGAAACCCTGGCGGCGGTGGACTTTTTGCGGCAGCACCTGCCGGAGATCAAGATCCGGGTGGTGAACGTGGTGAACCTAATGAAGCTGCAGCCGCCCAGCGAACACCCCCACGGCATTAGCGACAAGGAGTTTGTCAGTATCTTCACCCCCGACAAGCCCATCGTGTTTGCCTTCCACGGCTATCCTTGGCTCATCCACCGCCTCACCTACCGCCGTCCCAACCACCACAACCTGCACGTGCGCGGCTACAAGGAGGAAGGCACCACCACCACCCCCTTCGACATGTGCGTTCTCAACCAGGTGGATCGCTTTAACTTGGCCAACGACGTCTTGGAGCGGGTGGATCGCTTCAAGTACCGGCGGGATCACGTCCAGCAGCTTATCCGGGACAAGCTGGTGGAGCACAAGCAGTACATCTGCAAACACGGGGAAGATCTGCCGGAGGTGCGCAACTGGAAGTGGCCCTATTGAAGGGATCCCCACTCAACTAACTTTCGCCTCTGAGCTCTGGCAGGATAGAGTTTTTGAGGGTTTGGAGGTTGAGGG
>NZ_JANSIC010000053.1:0-5173 GCF_047461955.1 Synechococcus sp. R55.7 | reverse complement strand
CTTTCGCCTCTGAGCTCTGGCAGGATAGAGTTTTTGAGGGTTTGGAGGTTGAGGGTGTGAGGGGTTCAGAAAGGGTGGATGCGGATACACTTCCCAATCTGGAGGTGGAAGAGACGGAGTGGGGAGGGATGGCGCTCTCGCTGGGGCTGGGTTTGGCCCTCTCGACCCTTGTGATCGGGATCCGCCCCCAGGTGGTCGTTCCTTTTGGGTTGAGCGCGTTGGGTTCGGCCCTGCTGGGATCCCTGCTCATCCCCGGGTTGCGGCGCTGGAAGGCGGGGCAAGTGATCCGCCAGGAGGGGCCCCAATCCCACCAGAAAAAAGCAGGCACACCCACCATGGGCGGGATCAGCTTTTTGCCCGTGGGGCTACTGGTGGCCGGGATCTGGAGCGGCTGGGATCCCCATTGGCTGGCTGTCGCGCTGCTCACGCTGGCCTACAGCTTTGTCGGCTGGCTGGACGATTGGCTGGTGATCCGACAGCAATCCAACAAGGGGTTGTCTCCCAAACACAAGCTGTTGCTCCAGGTGGGAGTTGCCCTTGGGTTTTGTGTCTACCTGGCCTGGCAGGGGATCCCGACCAGTCTGACCTTGCCGGGGATAGGCACCCTCTCTCTGGGCTGGCTGTTCTGGCCCTTGGCCCTGTTTGTGTTGGTGGGCACCAATAATGCCGTAAACCTCACCGATGGTATGGACGGCTTGGCGGCAGGGGTGGTGGCCATCCTGCTGATTGGGCTGGGGCTCCTTCACAGGGATCCAGAGCTATCGGTGTTGGCTTTCACCCTGAGCGGTGCCTGCTTGGGGTTCCTGGTTCACAACCACCACCGGGCGCGGCTGTTCATGGGCGATACCGGATCCCTGGGGTTGGGGGGCGCTCTGGCCGGGTTGGCGCTGCTGGGGGATCAGCTCTGGGCCTTGGCCCTGATGGGGGGAGTGCTGGTGGCAGAGGCGCTGTCGGTGATGCTGCAGGTGGGCTACTTCCAATACACCAAACGCAAAACCGGCACAGGCAGACGGCTGTTGCGCATGTCGCCCTTGCACCACCATCTGGAGCTGGGGGGCTGGTCGGAGGTGCAGGTGGTGGGATCCCTCTATGGGATAACGGCGCTGCTGGTGGGGCTGGGCTGGGCCTGGTGGCACTGGACCGGAATGTGAGTTCGAGCTGGGGATCCACCGGGATTCCAATGGGGGCCTGACCTCAAACGGGTTGTTCGGCGTGGGAAATGGCCACCGGCAGATCGGCCCCCACCCGCTAAGTCCCGGGATCCCTTCTGTTGTGAGGAAAACGCAAAGATTACTGACCGATGTTTGTTCCCTGTCAAATTTCCAACTGAATCTTTTACATTCACCGTTGCAGATCGGGGATCGCTGTAACGTATGGATATGAACTTAAGTTAACATTGCCTTCCCCTGTAACCCAGTTGGAGGCCTCTAAAAGGAGTGTAATCTCATGATGCCGAGTGGCTCCAAAAATTCCGATAGGCCAGCGGCACAGTCAGGGCACAGCGATTTGGTCTCCGACCCGCCGATGCAAGCGGCTCCTTCTCCGGCAGGTGCTGCTGAGCTTTCCTCTGCGCGGCCGTACGTGGTGTTGCACGGCCATTTCTATCAGCCGCCCCGAGAGGATCCCTGCCTCAACCGCATTCAGCGACAGCCGAGCGCCAGCCCCTTTCACGACTGGAACGAGCGCATTTGGGCGGAATGTTACCGCCCCAACGCCTTTGCCCGCGTTCTGGACGACCAAGGACGGGTGGTGCGCATTGTCAACAACTATGAATTCTTGAGCTTTAACTTCGGCCCTACTCTCCTCTCTTGGCTAGAGGAGCATGACATTGAAGTTTACCAACGCATTTTGGCCGGCGACCGTCTCAGCGCTGAGCGGCTTGAGGGTCATGGCAATGCCATTGCCCAAGTCTACAACCACGTCATCCTGCCCCTGGCCAACGAGCGAGACAAGTACACCCAGATCCGCTGGGGAATTGCCGATTTCCAACACCGCTTCGGGCGCCATCCCCAGGGCATGTGGCTGGCCGAAACCGCCATTGATGCAGCAACGGTCACGGCCTTGGTCGAATGTGGGATCCGCTTCGTCATTTTGGCCCCCAGCCAAGCGCAGCGCATTCGCCCCTTGGGACAAACGGAGTGGATCGACGTTAGCCAAGGCCAGATCGATCCCCGTCGGCCCTACCGCTGCTTTACCCCCGATCGGGAGGGGTACTTGGATATTTTCTTTTTCGATGGCCCCATTTCCCGTGACTTGGGCTTTGGGGATATCGTCTACAGCACCCACTCTCTGGCGGAGCGGATCCGTTCCGCTCTGCGCTCGGACAAAGAGGGGGAAGCCTATCTGGTCAACTGTGCCACCGATGGCGAGACTTTTGGCCACCACAAGCGGGGTGTAGAACGCACGCTGGCCTATGCCTTTTGCGAGGAATTTCCCCGCCGGGGCTGGCAGGTGGGCAACTACAGCCATTTTCTCAGCCAACATCCCCCCACTTGGGAGGTGCAACTGAAACCGGTCACCGCCTGGAGCTGCGCCCACGGGGTAGGACGGTGGTCGCGAGACTGTGGCTGCGGAGCGGTGGGAGGGTGGCACCAACGCTGGCGGCAACCGCTGCGGGAGGCCCTCAACTGGCTGCGGGATCAGCTGGCCGAGATCTACGAGACGGAGGCCAGAGCCTACCTGCGGGATCCCTGGCTGGCGCGGGATCGTTACATCGAGGTGATTTTGGATCGGGAGCGCTGTGATGCCTTTTTGCAGGAGCACCAAAGCCACCGCCTCACCGCCGAAGATCGGGTGCAAGTGCTGCGCCTGTTGGAGATGCAGCGCTACAGCCAGTTGATGTTCACCAGTTGTGGCTGGTTTTTCGAGGAGCTATCCCGTCCTGAAGGGGTGCAGATCCTGCGTTACGCGGCACGGGCTATCCAGTTGGCAGCAGCAGTGGCGGATGTCAACCTAGAAGAGGAGTTTTTGCAGCGCCTGAGCAAGGCCCCCAGCAACCTCGACCTCTACAGAGACGGCAAGGGGGTCTATTGCGCCTTGGTGCGCCCCAGCTTGATCAGCCCGCAACGGCTGGTGGCTCAGCACGCCATGTTTTCCCTGTTTAACGGGATCCCCCGTTCCCAAGGATATGTGCTGGATCAAGTGGATCAAGAGCGCCTGACGATAGGCGGGTCGACACTGGCTATCGGGCGGGTGAAGCTCACTTTTCCCACCACCCGCGAAGAGCACGATCTAATCTACGCCGTGCTCCACCTCGGCGGCTGGGACTTTCAATGTGGCGTCAAGCCGTTTGCTGGGCGGCGCATCTACGAGCAGATAAAAGCGCGGCTGCTGGCCGGATCCCACAGTCGGATACAGATGATCCTGACCCTGCAAGACCTATTTGGGCCGGAAACCTTCGACTTGAACGCCCTCGACGACGAAGATCGGCAGCAGATGATGCGCTGGCTCACTCAAGATACCCTAGACCGCCTGGCCCAGCTCTACCGCCAAACCTACCTGGACAATTACGGGGTCTTGATGGCCTTTCGGGCCGACGGCCTGCCGATCCCGGAAGAGTTGTTGGCTGCCGCTCAGATCACCCTCAACCAACGCCTGTTGACCAGTTTGCGGGCGATGGAAATGGAAGAGGGCAAGCGGGATCACCTGCTGGAATTGCGGGCAATTGTGCGCGAGGCCGAGCAGTTGGGGTGTCAGTTGCGGCGGGAAGAGGCAGCCCGGGTTCTGGATCGGCTCCTACAGCGGGGGATGTGGCACCTTGCCCACGCTTTTGAGCCGGAGACCTTCGGCGAACAGCTCTACAACCTGGAAGAATGGCTGCAATTGGCTGCAGACCTGCGCCTGCCCATCAACTTGGATCGCCTGCAAGAGCTCTATCTGACAGCGCTGGAGCGTCAAATTGGCCCGCGTTGCCCAGCTTGGCCCCAAGAAGACTGCCGAGACATTTCTGCCGAAAACCTGCACCGCCTCTTACAGGTTGGGCAGCGAATTCGGGTCAACGTCAATGCCTGGCTGCGTCACTTACACCCCCAAAATTAAACCCCCAAGATTAAGTTGAGAGCTCAGTGAACTTTAAAGCCATCGGGATGACAGGATTCGAACCTGCGACCCCTTCGTCCCGAACGAAGTGCGCTACCAAGCTGCGCTACATCCCGACTGACGGGCCCCTCTAACCACCCGCCGAAGCTCAACAAGTATAGCACGCCGGCTACGGACAATGAGGACAAGGGATCCCCAGCAGAGAAGGGGATCCGATCTGCGCTAAGCTGCAAAAATCCCCCCTCTCGTCAGCCCAAGTATGAATCCGTCTAAGGGTTTTCGCAAATCCAAGCCTGAGAAAAAACCGGCCAGCTCCAACACTGCCAAGCGTAAGGAAGCCGCCAAACGGTACGACGAGCTGAAAGCCAAGGGGATGCCGGAGTTCAACATCTTTGCCCGCCGTCGCCAGCCCGCGCCTGGCCAGCCCAATCCTTGGCTGCCGGTGGGATCCCTGGCAGTGGGACGTTCCAGCGCCATTCACCAGGCCATTTTCCAAAACGAGGAAGAACTCAAAAAAGCAGCCGTCAGGCTGTTTCCCCGTCTCGGCAAGGTGAAAGATGACCTGGAGTTTGGGTTTCGCCTCAAGGACAAGGACTTCCAAGACGAGCCGATCCAGGTGGCGATCCGCCCCCAGCCTTCACCCCTTCAAGTCTGGATGGCCAAAATCCGAGGTTGGTTGGGCCTCTCCGGCAAAGGAACCTCCAAAAAAGCTTAGACCGCCGCAAAGGCCCTGGGCAGCCAGCCCAAAATCAGAGGGTTGACCACCTCTGGGCGCTCGTCGTGGGGGCAATGGCCTGTATCGGGGATGGGGAGAAACTGGTAGTCGATCCCTTGCACGTGGTTTTGAAAGCCGCGACCCCGTTGAATGGGCGTCCAGGGATCCCCCTCTCCCCAGAGCACCAACAGCGGGCAGCGCACCTGAGGCAATAGGGCTTCAGGAGTTGGGCCAGGGGGAGCGGTGAGAATCGAGGCAAACACCTGCTGAGCGCCCACATCACAGGAAGGGGCATAGAGAATCTCCACCAGCTCATCCGTAATGGCGGCGGGGTTGCGGTACACCTGCTCCAGAGTTGCGCGAATACGCTGCCGCTGCCGCACCCGATCGAACAAAAACGGCCCCGTCACCGGAGAAGCC
>NZ_JANSIC010000052.1:0-13422 GCF_047461955.1 Synechococcus sp. R55.7 | reverse complement strand
GGGCGTGAAACAGCCGGGACTTCACCGTTCCCACCGGGATCCCTAAAATCTCGGCAATCTCTTTCTGGGGCAGATCTTCTAGGTCGTGCAGAATCAGAACCATTCTGTGTTCAGGGCTAAGCTGAGCCATGCTTTGCTGTAGAGCCTGTTGGTAGTGCAAGTGCATCAGGTCGGGGCCAGGGTGAGCGATATCCGATCCGAGGGCCAGGTTTTGGGTTTGGGAGTGTTGCCGGGCGCAGCGCCGTCGCTGATCTGAGGCCACATTCCAGCAGATGCGATACAGCCAAGTGGAAAACTGGGCCGAGCCGCGAAACCGAGGCAACCCTTTCCAGGCACGAATAAACACTTCCTGTACCAGGTCATCCAAAAGATCGGCTCCACACAAGGGATAGAGGATATTCCGTACCGACTGCTGGTATTTGCGGTAGAGTTGGCGAAAGCTCTGGCTGTCGCCGTTGAGGCAGCGCTGGATCAGCTCCCAATCGGATGTATCCTTTGCCGCCTGCACGAGAGGACGCTCCCTTGTTCTCAACCTTGCTTTGTCTGACTCCCAATGCCCCCAAAAGGTTCAAAGGATCCCTGTCTACGATGGCCCTCCACTTCCCGCCAAGCAAGATATGGTCGTTTAGGCTAGAGTGAGACACCTGGGCTATACGAGAAAAGCCTTATGGCCCCATGCATTATTGCTCCGCAGCGCTGACGCGACGACGCGACCAATGTTTTAGGTGTGGGTGCAGTGTCCTAGTTTGAGTCGAAATGACCATACCGGCATCTTCTGATTGCCGTTTTCCCTCAAAGGATACCCGCCGGCAGGTGTAGACAAGCCAATCCCTCTTGCCTGTTCGCACTTTCTCAATCCCAATTCTGTTGAATTCTATTGGCTCGTCGACCTACAATTCCAATAACATCAAAAAGAGGGAATGAAAAGCTGATCTTCAGGCCTGCCTGGCCATGGCCAAAACAACTCAGATAACCGATAAACCCGATCTGTTTGGATTCCTCTATCATCACCCGACGCTCATCCTTGCCATTCTGTTGGGGCCACCTCTCATTTGGTTACTGGTCTTTTACTTGGGGCCGCTGCTGGCGCTGCTGCTGCAAAGTTTTTATCATCTGGATCCCTTTACCGGCCTGATCCTGAGAAAGTTGACTTTGGCCACCTATCGGGAGCTGCTCACTCCTGCCAGCGTGGATATCTTTGTCCGCAGCTTGACTATGGCTTTGGCAGTGACCCTAGCTGCAATTGTGTTGGCTTTTCCTCTGGCTTATACCATGGTCAGACTGGCCTCTCCTCGCTGGAAGGACTTTTTGTACTTGTTGGTGCTCCTACCGCTTTGGTCTAGTTATTTGATTCGGGTTTATGCCTGGAAGTTGATCCTGGCCAAAGAAGGGATCCTTACCTATCTACTCACCCATGTGGGCCTACAGGGCTGGGTGGAAAAGATTTTGCAGTTGCCCGGGATCGGTGGGCCATCGCTGGCTGTATCCAACTTGGGTATTTTCTTGGTGTTTCTCTATGTTTGGCTGCCCTATATGATTCTGCCGATCCAGGCGGCTTTGGAGCGAGTGCCCGATAGCTTAATTGAGGCTTCTGCAGATTTGGGAGCTCAGGGTTGGCAAACGTTCCGCCATGTTACTCTTCCCCTCGCCTTGCCAGGGATCCTGGCCGGGTCGGTCTTCACCTTTTCCTTAACGCTAGGAGATTTTGTGGTGCCTTATTCTCTGGGCAATTCCAGCTATTTCATCGGGCAGGCAGTTCTCGCCTTTCAGGGCACCTCTGGCAACATTCCCTTGGCGGCAGCCTTCACGGTTGTGCCGATGGGGATCATGACCGTCTATCTGCTAGTGGCCAAGCGGCTGGGGGCTTTTGAATCGGTGAGCTGATCCGATCAAGGATTTTTCCAACACATGAGGAGCCAACTGAGCTAGGCTGGTAAGTGTTAACGAATGTATCGGGCTGTCCCTATGGTGCTCTTTGGCTTTGGCAAACTTGGCAAGAAACTGTCCCTGCCCAAACCGGAAGAAGCCTTGCCGGGCCGGGCCGAGCCGATGGTGATCGTGAATCGGCATTTTGTCAATGGCCATCCGCTGCAGCCGCCTTTTCCTGAGGGCATGGAGCTGGCCTTGTTTGGCATGGGCTGCTTCTGGGGGGCAGAGCGCAAGTTTTGGCAGGTGCCAGGGGTGTTCAGCACAGCGGTGGGCTACGCTGGCGGGTTTACCCCCAACCCCACCTATGAAGAGGTCTGTACTGGCCTGACCGGCCACAACGAGGTGGTGCGGGTGGTTTACGACCCAGCTCAGGTCAGCTATGCCCAACTGCTGAAGGTGTTTTGGGAAAATCACGACCCTACCCAGGGGATGCGCCAAGGCAATGATGTGGGCACCCAATACCGCTCCGGCATCTATGTGTATTCTCCGGCGCAGCGGGAGCTGGCGGAAAAAACCCGCGATCTCTATCAGCAGGCCCTGACCGCCCACGGCTACGGCCAGATCACCACCGAGATCTTAGACGCGCCTGAGTTTTACTACGCCGAAGACTACCACCAGCAATATCTGGCCAAGAATCCGCGCGGCTACTGCGGCCTGGGGGGCACTAAGGTTTGTCTGCCAGAGATCCTCACCGAGCCCGTCTGATCCACACCCTGACGGATCAAAAGATCCGGCGGGAATGGGATCCCCGCTCAAGGAACTCCCTAGCCACTAGGGTTACCACCGCCAGCAAGGAGAGCACCACCGCCGCCGCATAGGCTGAGCCGGTGGCATAACTGCGGTAGGCATCTTCCACGAACAGGGGCAAGGTCTGGGTGCGGCCAATGATGTTGCCGGAAACCACAGCCACAGCGCCGAACTCCCCCATGGCGCGGGCATTGGTCAAGATGACGCCGTACAGAAGGCCCCAGCGGATGTTGGGCAGGGTGATTCTCCAGAAGATCTGCCAGGGGGTCGCCCCCAGCGTTTTGGCGGCTTCTTCCTGGTCGGTGCCTGCCTCCTCCAACACCGGCAACACTTCCCGCGCCACAAAAGGAAGGGTGATGAAAGCCGTTGCCAACACAATGCCCGGAAAGGCAAAGATAACCCTCCAGGATCCCAGCCAACCCTGACGCCCGAAGATGAGCACCAGCATTAGGCCGGCCACCACCGGGGAAATGGAAAAGGGCAGATCGATCAGGCTCAGCAGCAGCGCCCGCCCCGGAAAACGCCGATGAGCAATGGCCAAGGCAGCACAGAGGCCGAAAAAGGTATTGAGGGGCACAACGACCAGGGCGGTTAGCACCGTCAATCGCAGGGCACTGAGCAACTCCCGCTCTGTCAGGCGATGGAGAAAGGCTGGGATCCCTTCTCGAAACGCCTGATAGAAGATGTTCACCACCGGGATCCCGAGCAGCAGCGCGATGTAAAGCCCGACGATCCCGATCAACAGGCCCGACAGCCATGTTGAGGGCTTCGGTTTGACACCTGCTACCTCGTCAGGTTTCATGGCGACTTCCCCAGGCTTGCAGAAGATTAATTACCACCAGCGACAGGAAAGAGATCCCCAACATCACCGTTCCGATCACCGTTGCCCCAGCATAGTCGTGTTGTTCCAGCCGCTGAATCACCAGCACCGCCGCAATCAAGTCCCGAAAGGGAATGCTGGAAGCGATGATCACCACAGAGCCGTATTCCCCCACGGCGCGGGAAAACCCCAGGGCTACCCCGGTGAGCACCGCCGGCAGGATCTGGGGCAGCACCACGCGCCGGAAGGTCTGAAAGCGGGAAGCCCCCAAACTCCAGGCTGCCTCTTCCACATCTTTCTCCAGCTCCTGCAACACCGGCTGCACCGTCCGCACCACAAAGGGAAAAGAAATAAACAGCATCGCCACCCCCACCCCCAAGCGGGTAAAGGAGATGCGGATCCCCAAGGGGGCCAAAAGGGATCCAATCCAGCCGTTGCTGCTGTAAACCGTTGCCAGGGTGAGGCCGGCCACGGCGGTGGGCAAAGCAAACGGCAGATCGATCAACCCCTCGAGAAGCTTTTTGCCGGGGAAGGCGTAGCGCACCAGCACCCAGGCAGTCAGGGTGCCCATCACGCCGTTGATCAGAGCCGCCAGCAACGCGGTTACAAAAGTAACTTCATAGGCGGAGAGGGCCACGGGATCCGTCGCGATCCGCCAAAACTCCGCCCAGCCCACGCTGCTGGACTTGGCAATCAAGGCAGCCAGCGGCAGAATCAACATCAAGAAGAGATAGCCCAGGGTCAGCCGCCACGGCCAAGACAGTTGAGACAAAGCTTGCAGCAACGTTTCTCAAGCTCCCACCGGCATTGCGGTCATCTCGGTTTTTTTGACGGGAAAGGCTTTCACCACCTTGGGGCGCACATAGACCTGCTGCCCCACCTGCAGGGGTTGGTTGGCATATTGCTCGCGGCTGAGATGGGCCCACAGGGATCCGCCATCGCTAAGAATCAGCTCCGCCTGAATCTCCCGACCCAGGTGGATGATCTCCTTAACGCGGGCAGAAACACCACTGCTGCCGGGGTTGACCTCAATCTGCACATCGTGGGGGCGCAAAAAAAGCTGATGCGGGCCGGCCTGCACCTCGGGAAGCTGGCAAAAGAGTTGGGAGCGGGGAGAAAGCTCGTTGACCGGGCCGACAAAGCTCATCACAAAGGGTGTAGCTGGATGGTCATAGATTTCTGCCGGGGATCCCACCTGTTCGATCCGCCCCTGGTTCATCACCACGATCTGATCCGCCACCTCCATGGCTTCCTCTTGATCATGGGTTACAAATACCGTTGTCACATGCACCTCATCGTGCAGGCGCCGCAACCACTTGCGCAGCTCTTTGCGGACTTTGGCATCCAGGGCCCCAAAGGGCTCATCCAACAGCAACACCTGCGGCTCCACCGCCAAAGCGCGGGCTAGGGCCACCCGCTGCCGCTGCCCCCCAGAGAGTTGAGAGGGGTAGCGATCCCCGAACCCCGATAGCTGCACCAGCTCCAGCAGCTCATCCACCCGTGCCCGAATCTCGGCCCGTGAAGCCTTGCGGATCTCCAAGCCAAAGGCGATGTTCTGCCGCACCGTCATGTGCTTGAACAGGGCGTAGTGCTGAAAAACAAAACCAATGTTGCGCTCCTGGACGCTGGCATGGGTAGCATCCCGCCCGGTGAGGGAAATCCGCCCCGTATCCGGCTTTTCTAGGCCGGCAATGAGACGCAGCAGGGTGGATTTGCCAGAACCCGATGGCCCCAAGAGGGCAACCAGGGATCCCGTGGGAATGGTGAGATCGGTGGGGTGAAGGGCCTGAAACTCGCCAAAACGCTTCGATACCCCTTCGATGGTGATACCCATAGGTTCTGCCTAGCTAGTGGTTTGCCTGAGAAGTTGCTGGATGGTTGCCGGCTGAGTCTTCTGGAGAGGGTGAGGGCAGTTAAACCCGCGGCTAATCTACGGTAAACCTGTCAACAAACCGTTGATATAGCTCCCAAGATAACTTGAATGGGGATCCAAAACAAGGGAGACTCCCTACAACTGAGCTTGGATGCGGTCAAACAAGGCCCCATCGGCAAAAAAGCGGCTTTGGACAACCTCCCATCCGCCCAGGTCGGCGACGGTAACCCGCTTCTCAACAGGAGGGTAACGCCAGGCAAACTCTTGGGCCACTGTGGGTTCTACCGGGCGAAAGCCCACCTCGGCAAAAGCCCGCTGCGCTTCTGGGGTGAATAGGTAGTCCACAAAGGCTTCGGCCACGGCACGGGTACCTTTGCGATCCACATTGGCATCCACCACGGCTACGGGGTTGTCGATGGAAATGTTGGGATCCGGCACCACATAGAACAGGGATTGGCCGCGCAGGCTGGCCAAGATCACCTCATGTTCGTAGGTGAGCAGGGCATCCCCTTGCCCTTTTTGGAAAAAAACATCGGTGGCCTCCCGCGAGTCCCGCGGCAAAATGCGGACATTCTTGTAGACCTGGGTGGTGAAGGCCAGAGCCTGGGGTTCAGGGACAGCGCTCCAGAGGGCTAAAAAGTTCCAGCGGGCGCCCCCTGAGGTCTTGGGGTTGGCGGTAACCACCTGCAAGCCGGGCCGAGCCAGATCTTGCCAAGAGCGGATCCCCTGGGGGTTGCCCTCCCGCGTTACAATTACTGCCACCGAACGGGTAACGATCCCTTGGTTGGGGGTACGGGCTTCCCATCCCGGCTGGATGAGACCCGCAGCCACGAGGCGCTCCACATCCAAAGCCAGGGCTAAGGCCACCACATCGGCATCCAGCCCGTCAATAACTGCCCGCGATTGCGTTGCCGAGCCGCCGTAGCTGCTTTCCACCCGCACCCGTTGCCCCGTTTTAGCCAGCCAGTGGGCCTCAAAGGCAGGAACGATTTTCCGGTAAGCGTCTCGAGTTACCGCAAAGGAGGCCAGGAGAATCGCTACTTCCTCTCTGGATCCCCCTGAGCCCATACCGCTGACACAACCACTGAGGCCAAGAAGAAGGCCAAAAATTAGGGATCCCATCCCCAGCCACCGCCCCATGCTCACCGGCAGCCTGCGGATCCCGGCCCCAACTCTCCCAGACCAGACCACCTCGATTGCTGAGGGGATCCCCCATTTGTTCGCAGGTGTCCCTTCAGTGTTCATAGCAATCCCCAAAAACTTCTCCTCCTCCTCAGAGGGAGTCCGCCCTCACCCCCAACCCCCCTCCCAAAAGGGGAGGGGACAAGCGCCAGGACTCTTCCCGTCTTATTCTACGGTAAGCCAGTCGGTAAACCGTTTTTAGTTCTCTGGGGATCTCTAGGGGGAGCAGGTGGCGAGGATTGGCGGATCGGAGATTAAAGCCAGAGCAGCCTTGAGGATCCCGGGATCCTCTGGAGAAGGGCGCAACTGAAACCCCAGCCGCTGACACAGGCGGCGCATGGCCTCGTTTTCGCAAAGAACCTCGCCGGTGAGGTGCTGGATCCCTTCGCAGCGGGCCACCTGAATGAGGCGGGTCAACAGCTCTGTGCCAATCCCTTGCCGTTGGTAGGGATCCGCCACCAGCATGGCAAACTCTGCTTCTTGGGGAAAGCCATGTTTTCTGGAGAGGCGGCTGATGCCGAGGATTAAGGACTTCGTCCCGCTGACGCGATTGGCCTCTGGCTCCTGTTTTTCTGCTACTAAGGCAATCTCGCGGTCGTAATCGTTAAAGCAAATGCGGGTAAGGCGCTCGTGGGCGATGCGGGCGCTGTATTTGATCGGGTGGAAGTAGCGCAGATAGACGCTGTAATCGGAGACGTGGCGGTGAAAATCGATCACCAAAGGCTCGTCTTCAGGGCGAATGGGGCGAATGGTGATGCCGTCCCGGAAGCTCCAGATGTACTGGGTGGGATAGGGGCGGATGGCCAAGGGCACCTGGGGATCCTGCTCGGTTCGCAAAATGACGCGGGCATCCAAAGCCAGCAGGCCCTCGCTGGAAGCCAGCAGCGGATTGATGTCGATCTCTTTAATCTCCCGCTGCTCGGCCACCAGTTGGCTAAAGCGCACCAAGAGCTGTTCCAGGGCCTCCAGATCGACAGCTGGGCGTCCGCGTACCCCCCTGAGGGCCTTGTAGATGAGGGTGTTTTCCATCAGGCGCCGCGCCAAGGTGGTGTTGAGGGGGGGAAGGCCAATGGAGCGATCCTGAAACACCTCCACCAGTTGTCCGCCACTGCCAAACAGCAACACCGGCCCAAACTGGGGATCCTGGCTGCTCCCCAGGATCAGCTCATAGCCATCCGTGTCCACCATCGGCTGCACCGTGACCCCCTGGAAGTGCTCCGGCCCCGCTTTCTCGCTGACGTTGCGGAGGATTTGCCCGAAGGCCCGGCGCACCGCCTCAGCATCGGGCAGGTTGAGCTGCACGCCGCCCACATCGGTTTTGTGGGTGAGGGTGTGGGAGTAGAGCTTCACCACCACTGGGTAACCCATGGCCTCGGCAGCTTCCACTGCTGCTTCGGGGCTCTCGGCCACCCGCGTCGGCACCACGGGGATCCCGTAGGCGGCCAGGATTTCCTTAGATTCGACCTCCGTGAGAAGCGTGCGGCCTTCCCGCCTCGCCTGGGCAAGGGTTTGCTGCACTTTTTCCTGCTCCACTGGCCTGGTGGGAGCCAGGGTGGGGGTTTCGTAGAGGGCCTTGAGGTTGTCACTAAAGCGCCACAGATGGCTAAACACCCGCGCCGCTTGATCCGGGTAGCGGTAGGTGGGGATCCCGGCTTGGTTGAGGATGTGCTCGCCCGCATCCACGCCAGCTCCCCCCATCCAACTGGCCAGAATGGGCTGCCGGGATCCACTGCGCCGCCAGGTCTCCACCACTTTCTCGGCAGTGGCCGTGGGATCCGTCATGGCTTGGGGGGTGAGGATGACCAGGCAACCCTGGCTGCCGGGATCCCGCAACACCACTTCCAAAACTTGGGCAAAGCGCTCCGGATCGGCATCCCCCAAAATATCAATGGGATTGCCGTGGCTCCAGTGGGGGGGCAAGAGCTGGTTAAGCTGCTCCAGGGTTTGGGGGGAGAGCTGGGCCAGGGATCCCCCGGCGCGGATGAGGGCATCGGTGGCCAGCACCCCTGGCCCGCCGGCATTGGTGAGGATGGTCAGGTGAGGGCCCTGAGGACGGGGCTGTTTGGCCAGCACCTCCGCCAGGTCGAAGAGATCTTCAATGTGATCCACCCGCAGCACGCCGCAACGGCGGAAGGCCGCATCCAACACTGCATCGCTGCCGGTGAGGGAGCCCGTGTGGGAAGCGGCTGCTTGGGCTGCCGCCTGGGTGCGCCCCGCCTTGATGACAATGATGGGCTTGCTCAGGGCCACCTCTCGGGCCGCGGACAGAAAAGAGCGGGCATCCCCGATGGATTCCATGTACAAGACAATGCTGTGGGTATGGGGATCCTCGCCCAAGTAGTCGATTAAGTCTCCCCAGCCCACATCCAGCATCGATCCCAGAGAGATAAAGGCGCTGAAGCCCACATTTTCCTGCAGGCTCCAGTCCAGGATCGAGGTGCACAGGGCCCCACTTTGGCTGATGAAGCCCACATTGCCGGGCCGGGCCATCTGGGCAGCAAAGGTGGCATTTAAGCCTGTGTGAGGGTTTTGGATCCCTAGGCAGTTGGGGCCAATCAAGCGCAGCTTCCCAAGGACTCCGTCCCGCTGACGCGATTGGATAGTCTGCTGAATTTGCTTCTCCAGCTCCCAGCCAGCAGGGCCCGTTTCCTTGAAGCCTGCTGAAAGAACAATGGCGCCCTTGACCCCGGCTTCTACGCACTCCTGCACCACCTTGGGCACCCCCGCTGCCGGAATGGCGATAATGGCCAGATCCACCGGCTCCGGCAGAGCGGACAGCCGCTCGTAGGCCCGGATCCCCAACACCTGGTGCCGCTTGGGGTTGACCGGGTAGACCGTGCCGCCAAAGGGATGGCTAATGAGGTTCCACAGCACCGTCCGCCCCACACTGCCCTCCCGCTCCGTGGCCCCCACCACCGCCACCGAACGGGGCAGAAAAATGGGATTCAGGGGATGGGATCGGGCCCTCCAGATATCCACACTGGGATCCAGTCGTTGCCACATACCCTACTCCTTAGGCCAACACTGGTTCCGGCTGGTGGTAGAGGGCAGAATCCACCCGGCAGCCCCGATAGGCCAAAACGTACAGCTCCTTCATGTCTTGAATGAGGGGATAGCGGGGGTTGGCGCCGGTGCATTGGTCGTCAAAGGCTTGCTCCGCCATCGCCTCCAGACGGTCGTAAAACTCCCGCTCTTTCTCCCCCAGGGCCTCGCGAATGGTGGCCGGGATCCCCAGTTTCCGCTTGAGCTCTTCGATGGCCTCAATGAGGCGCATGACCTTTTCATCGTCATCCGCCCCGCCCAACTGTAGGTAATCGGCAATTTCCGCGTAGCGGTGTTTGGCGTTGGGATAGCGGTATTGGGGAAAAATGGCCTGCTTAAAGGGGGCGTCGGTGGCGTTGTAGCGGATGACGTGGGTAATCATCAGGGCATTGGCCAGGCCGTGGGGCAGATGGAAGGTGGATCCCAGCTTGTGGGCCAGGGAGTGGCACACCCCCAAAAAGGCGTTGGCAAAGGCCATGCCGGCAATGGTGGCGGCGTAGTGAACTTTTTCTCGGGCTTCTGGATCTGCAGCACCTTTTTCATAGGCCCGCGGCAGGTAGGTCATGAGCAGCTTGATGGCTTGTAATGCCAGCCCATCGGTAAAATCGCTGGCCATCACCGACACATAGGCTTCCAGAGCATGGGTGAGGGCATCGATGCCGCCGTAAGCCGTTAGCTTCTTGGGCATCTTTAAGGTGAGATCCGGATCCACAATGGCCATGGTGGGGGTGAGGGCGTAGTCCGCCAGGGGGTATTTGATCCCCACCCGGTCATCGGTCACTACGGCAAAGGGCGTCACCTCGGATCCCGTGCCGGAAGTGGTGGGGATGCAGATGAGCTGAGCTTTTTGCCCCAGTGGCGGCAGCTCGTAAACCCGCTTGCGGATGTCCATAAAGCGCATCGCCAAGCCATCAAACTCCACCTGGGGCTGCTCGTACATCAGCCACATCACCTTGGCCGCATCCATCGGGGATCCCCCACCGACCGCAATAATCACATCCGGTTGAAACTGGCGCAACTGCTCCAGACCGCGATTGACGTTGCTGAGGGTGGGATCCGGCTCTACATCGTGGTACACATCCCAGCTCACGCGAATCTCATCCAAAACCTGGGTGATGGGATGCAATATGCCCAACTCAAAGAGCGGCTTATCGGTCACCAAAAAGGCGCGTTTTTTGCCGGCCAATTCCCGCAGAGCAATAGGCAGACATCCGGGCTTGAAGTAAACCTTGGGCGGGATCCGAAACCAGAGCATGTTTTCCCGACGTTGGGTTACCGTTTTAATGTTGAGCAGGTGGCGCGGCCCCACATTCTCGGAGATCGAATTGCCTCCCCAAGTGCCACAGCCCAAAGTCAGAGAGGGATCTAGCTTGAAGTTGTAGAGATCCCCAATGGCCCCTTGTGAAGAGGGAGTGTTGATCAAGACTCGACCGGTTTGCAGGGCATTTTCAAAGTAGGCAATATCGTCCCGATTGGCGGGATCTGTGTACAAAACAGAGGTGTGTCCCCGCCCGCCGAAATTGACCAGTTGGACAGCAACATCTACGGCGCTGTGGAAATCGTTGGCGCGGTAGAGGGCCAGAACAGGGGCCAATTTTTCGTAGGAGAAGGGCTCCTCCGGCCCCACCTTCTCCACTTCCCCAATCAGCAGTTTGGTGCCTTCGGGTACCTGGATACCGGCCAGGGCAGCGATGGTCTGCACCGACTGGCCCACAATGGCCGGATTGAGGCGACCGTCTTTGAGAAGGATGCGGCGCACGGCTTCGATTTGTTCCGGATCCAAAATGTAGGCCCCCCGATGGCCGAACTCGGCCTTGACCTGCTCGTAGATGGCATCCACCACCACCACTGCCTGTTCTGAGGCACAGATCATGCCGTTGTCGAAGGTCTTGCTCAACAAAATCGAGCTGACAGCCATGGGAATATCGGCACTGGCATCGATCACTGCCGGGGTATTGCCCGCTCCCACCCCCAAAGACGGGTGGCCCGAAGAGTAGGCCGCTTTAACCATGCCAGGCCCGCCGGTAGCCAAGATCAGCTTCACCTCAGGATGCTGCATCAAAGCCTGGGACAGCTCGATGGTGGGCTCATCGATCCAGCCGATCAACCCCACAGGAGCGCCCGCTGCCTCGGCGGCTTCCTTAACCACTTTGGCCGCGGCAATGGTGCATTGTTTAGCCCGCGGGTGGGGAGAAAAGATAATGCCGTTGCGGGTTTTGAGGGTGATCAGAGCCTTGAAAATTGTCGTCGAGGTAGGGTTGGTTACCGGCACAATACCTGCCAAAAGCCCTACTGGTTCAGCAATGCGCTCGTAGCCAAAGCTCTCATCCCGCTCGATAACCCCGCAGGTTTTCTCGTGTTTGTATTTGTTGTAAATGTATTCCGAGGCAAAGTGATTTTTGATCACCTTGTCCTCCACAATACCCATGCCGGTTTCCTGTACCGCCAGCTTGGCCAACGGGATCCGTTCGTTGTTGGCAGCCAGAGCGGCTCTGTGAAAAATCCGGTCTACCTGTTCTTGGGTGAAAGTTGCGTATTCAGCTTGAGCAGCCTTCACCTGTTGGATCAGGGTTTCCAACTCGGCTAGATGGGTCACTGGCATCGGTGGATCCCTCCAAAACTCATCAAGACTTAGACGATAGGAACAATTGACAATCGGATAGTTGGAAATAGTCGAATAACCCGAATGGCAATCTAGGCGCCAACAGGAGCAGGAACTTGGATTTCGGTGGTCAGGGTGGGGGGATGGGTGAGCGTATTGTGAATGATGCAGGCATCAACTGCTTTTTCCAGCCCCTTTTGATGCCTTCCGTCCAGCGGGATCCCAGTTTTTACACGAATGTGAATGTTGTCTAGGCGAGCCGGATGCTCAACTTTCTCCGCCGTGACCACCACCTCTAGTCCACTGGGATCCAACTGCCGAGCTTCCAGATATTTGACGGCATAAAAACCAACACAGGCGCCCAGAGAAGCCAGAAACCATTCCGGCGGCGTCATTCCCTGATCTCGACCGTGATTGTCCAAAGGCTGGTCGCTGAGAATGCGGTGCCCTCGGCTTTCCGCTTGGAACTGAACACCATCGCGGTAGGTGACGCAAACTTCCATTGGGGATCCCTCCTCTTGGGGTATTCTTCAGTTCACATAGAGTCCGTAAAGTTAGCCTGGGGATCAACTTGGATTCCAGTCAGCTCAGGGCCAATCTGGAGACGGTGCAGAGATTAACTGTGAATCACTTCGGATCTAAGCGTGACCTGGCTATGCTGACCCAAGCCGCAACTGCAGAATTGTCAAATAGCCACCAGTCCTTGATCCCGAAAGATTTGTAAGGCGTGATTCACCTGTTCGGGTGTGGGTGGATCGACATCGGCAAGGGTGTAAGGCAATCCCAATTGCTGCCATTTGTATTCCCCCATCTTGTGAAAGGGCAAAACTTCCACTCGCTCCACGTTGGATAAGGTGGCCACAAACTCGGCCAGACCCTTAATGTTTTCCTCGGGATCCGTCAAGCCGGGAACCAGCACAAAACGAATCCAGGTAGGCTTGTGGATCTGGTCTAAATAGCGGGCCAGATTAAGAGTGGGTTCTAGCGAAACGCCGGTAACCTTTCGATACAGCTCCGGCAGATAAGACTTGATATCCAGCAACACCAAATCTGTATGCTCCAACACAGGCTTGGCTGCTTCCAGTTGCCCATAGCCAGAAGTATCCAAAGCCGTGTGCAAGCCCAACTCATGACAGCGACGGAAGATCTCAGCTACAAAGGTGGGTTGCATTAAAGGCTCTCCCCCGGTAGCCGTAACTCCCCCCCCTCGCAAGTAATTCTTGTAAC